>NZ_JBEPXO010000124.1:0-7527 GCF_041641895.1 Salinigranum sp.
CCGACACGGTCTCCGCGTGGAAGTTCGGGCTGTACTGGCGCCTCGTCGGTCCGTTCGTCGGCTACATCCTCGGTCGCGTGCTGAGACGGGTCGAACGCGACGCCGAGACGCCGACGTGAGTCGCCGTCTCAGACCGCGAGGATGATGCCCGTCGCGAACATCAAGAGTGCGACCCCACCGAGGACGATCGCGAGGAGGTCCTTGTCCGACATACCGCTAGCTTGGCTGCGGGGAGTAAAGGTCAATCGGTCCGGGGTCGACGGCGGTCGAAAGGGCTAATCCGCCGCCGTCCCGAGCGCCACCTGTGACATCCGCCGAGTCGAGCGCCGACGGAGGCCGCGGGTTCGGTGGGCGACGCTTCGTCGTCGTCCTCTACGTGCTCCTCGTGGGAGTCGCCGCACTCATGGGCGTGCTGTTCACCGTCACCGTCGACGACCCTGCGTCGCCGGCCCTGTTCTTCCTGTTCGAACTGCCACCCACCGCGCTCGGCTTCGGGCTCTACGGCGGCGTCACCATCGCCGTCGTCCTCGGCGTCCCCCTGCTGTTCGTCGTCGCGGTGTCGACGTTCGTCGACGACGTCGACGCGGTCGGACGGGGCGACGTCGAGAGCGACGGAGGGGGACCGTCGGCCGAGTCCCCAAAGGACTAAGCCGCCGCCGTCGGACGTTCGATGCATGTACCACGTCATTATCGGAATCGACGAGGACGAAGCGCACGCGAAGCTCTGCGCCGAGGAGGTAGCCGGGATGCCGGGCGACGGCTCGGAGAAGCACGTCACGCTCATCCACAGCTTCACCGACAACCCCAGCGGTGCGTCGGCGGCACAGCTCGCCCCCGTCCGCGCGGCCGGAGACGTGCTCGACGAGGCCGGCATCGAGTTCGACGTCACGGAGTCGAGCGGCGACCCCGCGGAGGCCATCGTCGACGCCGGCGACGAAGTCGACGCCGACCTCATCGTCATCGGGGGGCGGAAGCGCTCGCCGGCCGGGAAGGCCCTGTTCGGCAGCGTCACCCAGACGGTCATCCTCAACGCGGGCCGCCCCGTGATGGTCACGGGCGTGCCCGAGAGTAGCTGAGTCGGCCACGGCCGCAGGTCTCCCACAGGAAGAGACCGGACCGAAGAGGAACGAGACGAGAGAGGCGCGGTTACTCGTCGCTCGCGTCGGGGTCGTCGGTCGCGTCGAGGGCGAGTGCGTCGCCAGCCAGGTCGAGTTCCTCTTCGACTGCCGAGACGGGGTCGACGTCGTCGACGCCGTACACCACCGAGAAGAACCGTTCGAGTGCCACGGGCGAGCGCTGGCCGGTGAGCGACTCGACGAGTTCGCCGTCCCTGAACGCGAGGACGGCCGGCGCGGAGTCGACGCCGTAGGCGAGTCGGAACGAGGGGACCGACTCGCCGTCGAGGCCGGCGACGGCGACGCCGTCGGGCACCCGTTCGAGTATCTCGTCGAGGTCCTCCTTCATCGCGTCGCAGGGGTGACAGCCCGTCTTCCACACCGTCAACACGGCGTCGGGGTGCTCCGAGAGGAACGCCTCGTAGCTGTCGTCGTCGAGTGCTCTCAGTTGGCCGGGGACCGGCGACCCCGGGCCGATTTCGACGACGAGGCCAGCCATCGTCGCGAGGAGCGCGCGATCGGGAACGGGGTCGAGGAACGACTGCAGCGACAGGTACGCGACGAGGTCCGCCGGCCCGACGTCGTGTTCGTCGACGTAGGCGGCGACGGTGTCGGTGTCGACGCCGAACACGTCAGAGAGCGCCTTGACGACCGTCTCCTCGTCCGCGCCGCCGTAGGTGTCGTGGTAGACGACCCGGGTTCGCTCGTACGCCTCGGTGGTCGTGAGCGTCCCGTCGTCGGCCTCCTCGACGGCGCCCGCCGCGACGAGGCGGTCGAGTGCGGCTTCGGGGTCGACGTTCGCGCCCGCGTTCGGTGCGTCCATCGTCACACCCCCAGATACCGCTGTCGGGTCTCCTCGTCGTCGCGGAGTTCCTCGGCGCTCCCGTCGAAGACGACTTCGCCCTGGTCGATGACGTACGCGCGGTCGGCGATGTTGATGGCGGCGACGGCGTTCTGTTCCACGAGGAGGATGGTCTTCCCGCTGTCGCGGATGCGCTCGATGGCGTTCTCGACGCTCTCGATAATCTGCGGGGCGAGTCCCTCGTACGGCTCGTCGAGCATCAGGAGGTCCGCACCCTGCTTGAGCGCGCGCGCGATGGCGAGCATCTGCTGCTCGCCGCCCGAGAGCGTCCCCGCCTTCTGCGTCCGGCGTTCGTCGAGGCGAGGGAAGTCCTCGTAAATCTCCTCGTTCGTCAGCCCGCTCTGGGAGACCTGGACGTTCCGGCCGAACGTGTTCGACCAGTTCCGCGCGACGTCCGGGAGGTGGAGGTTCTCCTCGACGGAGAGGTTCGGGAAGACGCGGCGCTCCTCGGGGACGAGCGCGATGCCGGCAGAGGAAATGTTCTCCGTCGTCTGCTCGGTGACGTCCTCGCCGTCGAAGAGGACGCGGCCGCCCCGGATGTCGGGGGGGCGCGCCCCCGCGATAGAGCGGAGCGTGGTCGTCTTGCCAGCCCCGTTCCGTCCCAGGAGCGCACAGATTTCACCCTCCTTGACCTCCATCGAGATGCCCCGGAGGATGTGGCTCTGCCCGTAGTACGAGTCGACGTCCTCGAGACGGAGGAGCGAGCCGTCCGCGCTCACAGCTCGACACCTCCCAGGTACGCTTCCTGGACGTCCTCGTTGTCACGCACCTCTTCGGGCGTGCCGTCGGCGATGACGCGGCCACGGTTCAACACCAGAATCTTGTCGGCGATGCGGAAGATTATCTCCATGTCGTGTTCGACGATGAGAATCGTGAGCCCGAGGTCGTCCTGCAGTTCTTCGATGAGGTCGACCGTCGAGTTGGTCTCTTCGGGCGACATCCCCGCTGTCGGCTCGTCCATGAACAGCATCTCGGGCTCGGAGGCGAGCGCGATGGCGATTTCGAGGCGACGTTTGTCGCCGTACGGGAGGCTGCCGGCGGTCTGGTCGCGGTGTTTGAGGAGGCCGACCGCGTCGAGCATCCGCTCGGAGATGCGGTGGACCTCGTCGAAGGAACTCCGGTTCTTGAAGAAATTGAGCTGGAAAGAGCCGTGTTCGGACGCTAGCGCGGCGATTTCGACGTTCTCCTTGACGGTCATGTTCGGGAAGATGGAGGCCGTCTGGAACGACTTCGAGATGCCCGTCTGGACCGCCACGTGCGGGTCCATCCCCGTGATGTCCTCGTCGTCGAAGTGGACGGTGCCCGACGTCGGCGTGAGCATCCCGGTGATGCAGTTGATGAGCGTCGACTTGCCGGCCCCGTTGGGACCGATGACGGCGCGCGTCTCGCCGCGTTCGACCTCGAAGGTGACGTCGTCGACGGCGGTCAGGCCGCCGAACTGCTTCCGGAGGTCCTCCGTCCTGAGGAGGCTCACGAGTCGTCACCCCCGCTGCCGCTGCCACTCCCACTGTCGCTCCCGAGACTCGTCACCCACCGGATGCCGTCCCAGATAGCGCCCCAGACGCCCTGTGGGAACACCCAGACGACGGCGACGAACACCGCGCCGAGGACGATACGCCAGAGCGACCCGATGGAGCCGATGACCGGCAGCGACACCCCGGAGATGACGTTCGAGACGTACTCGAAGATGAGCGCCCCGAACACCGGGCCGATGAGCGACCCGGTCCCGCCGAGGACGGTCATGATGACGAAGTCCCCGGAGGTAATCCAGTACAGACCGGTCGTCGGGTGGATGTACGTCTCGTGGATGACGAACAGCGCGCCCGCGGCGCCAGCGTAGCCCGCGGAGATGATGAACGCCATGTGCTTGTACCGGAACACGTCGAGGCCGACGAAGGAGACGCGCTCTTCGTTCTCGCCGAGCGCCTTGAAGATGAGACCGTACGGCGAGTTGATGATTCGATAGCCGAACCAGAGCGCGAAGAGCGTACAGAGCGCGACGAAGACGTACTGCCAGGTGTACGCCTCGAAGAGGTCGATTCCGACGACTGCCTCGTCCAGTTCGAGCACCATCAGCAGGTGGCCGACCGAGATGTCGGAGTAGCCGTTGTCGCCGTTGGTGAGCCACGACCCCGGACCGAGCGCGTAGAAGTACAGCATCTGCCCGAACGTCAGGGTGAGGACGGCGAAGTACACCCCGCTCCGACGGATGGAGACGAATCCGATGGGCCAGGCGATGACGATGGCGACGAGCGTGCCGACGCCCACCATGGCGATGGGGCTGTCGAAGACGCCGCTGAAGAGCGCCGCGGCGTAGGCGGCCGAGCCGAAGAACGCGGCGTGGCCGAACGACAGCAGTTCCGTGTATCCCAGGAGGAGGTTAAAGCCGATGACGGCGATGCCGAAGATGAGCACCAGGTCCGGCAGGCCGACGTACCCGCCGATACGCAGACCGACGATGTCGCCGACGATACCGAGGCCGTCCACGAGCAGGAGCGGGAACACGAGGATCATCGCCGCGAACCCGGCGAGCGACATCGTGTCGCTCTCCTGCATCCGCTCGAAGAAGCTCTGCTCCGAACGGGAACCGGGGGTGTCGTCGACGACGGCGCCGCCGTCGCTCTCGGTCTCGCGGCTCATTCGCCCACCTCCACGCTGCCGAAGAGACCTTCGGGCTTGAACACCAGGACGAGCGCGACGAAGAGGTACATCATGATGAACGCCCACTGCGAGAACGTCTGCTGGAAGGCGGCGACGATGAGTCCGAGCACCATCCCGCCGGCGATGGCGCCGACGACCGACCCCGCGCCGCCGACGACGATGGTGAGGAACGCCGGGATGAGTGCCTGCTGGGTCCCGATCTGGGGGCTGATGGTCTGGATAGACGCGCCGACCAGACCCGCGAAGGCCGCCAGCGACGCCCCGACGGCGAACACCAGCGTGTACGACCGGTTGATGGGGATGCCGAGGAGCCGCACCATCTCCGAGTCGCGCGTCCCCGCCTGGACGACTAGCCCGAAGTCCGTCCGTTCGATGATGAGGAACGTGAGGACGATGACGATGCTGGCCAGAAGCACCAGATAGAGCCGCCAGCGGGGGAACGACCCGACGATGGGGAGGGTGACCGGGCCCGACATCTGGATGCCGAAGATGGTCTGGGGTGGGATGGGCTGGAACGTGTTCCCGCCGACGACCTGTTTGATGAACTCTTCGATGATGAGAGCGAGCCCGAACGTCACGAGCAGCTGGTCGGTCTCGGCGCGGTCGTAGAACGGCTCCGCGACGAATCGCTCCATCACCGCCCCGACGATGACCCCGATGACGGGGACGAGGATGAGTGCGGCGAGGAACCCGAGTCCGACGCCGTAGTTCGTGATGCCGAGGCTCTGCAGTACTCCGTTGGTGAGCGTCGTCTCCCGGACGACGAACATCCCGACGTACGCACCGACGAGGTACAGCGCCCCGTGGGCGAGGTTGAGGAACCGCATCGTCCCCAGGATGATGGTCAGTCCGATCCCCAGCAACGCGAATATCGCGCCCTGCTGGAGCCCGTTGAGGAGTATCGTTACGGCTTGCGAGAGGAGACTCATGATTGTTCGTACGGATTTCGGTTTCTATGGTACTCGTTAGTATCTATCGGTGCTGACATTGACGTGCACTCTCCGTCTGTGGACGACGAAGAAATTCGTTCGAGGGGGTTACTCGTCGCCGTACTCGCCGAGTTCACACTCGGCCGCCGGGCCCGCGTCACAGGCGTAGCCGAGCTGGTCGCTCGAAGTCTGGTTGACGACCTCAAGCAGCCGGCTCTCGGTCTGCTCGCCGCTCGGGAGCCCCTGCACCACGAGCACGTCACGCTGGGCCTGGTGGTCGCAACCGCGCATCGTCTCCTCGCCGAGTCCCATGCCCGAGAATTCGAAGTCCTCCAGGGCGCGGATGACTTCCGGCGGGTAGAACGTCCCCGCGCGCTCGACGGCGCGAGCGTACTGGATGCTCGCGACGTACGCCAGCCGAGCGGCGTACGACGGCACCTTGTCGAACTCCTCGCGGAACGCCTCGGTGAACGTCTGCGAGGCGTCGTCCTCGAGCTGCCACGACCAGTCGGCCGTGCCGAAGATGCCGTCGATGGAGTCGCTCGCCGCCTCCGCCATCAGGCGGTTGTACAGCGGAACGATGATCTCCTTGTCCTCGGCGAGCCCCTGGTTGATCGCCTGCGGGAGCGAGTTGGCGGCGTCCAGCCCGTAGTGGTTCAGGACGACCACGTCTGCCTCGTCCGGGACCTCCGAGAGGTACGACGAGTAGTCGGAGGTACCGAGCGGCGTCGGGACGGAGTCGATCTGCTCCCAGCCGGCGACCTCGGTGAAGAACTGGTTCATCGACTCCTGCTGGGTCTGTCCCCACGAGTAGTCGGCGTACAGCTGGTAGAAGCTGAGCCCCTCGCCGTACTCGTCTCGGACGACGGGCGCCAGCGCCTGCCCCGTCATGTAGGCGTTGAACATCTCGCGGAAGCTGTAGCGGACACACTCGGGACCGGTGGTGTCGTTCGAGTGGGTCAGACAGCACATGTACATGACCTTCTCCTCCTGCCCCAGTTTTTGCTGCGCGATGGCCGTCGCCGACGAGGAGCCACCGGTCCACATAATCACGTTGTCGCGACTGATCATCCGCGAGGCGGACTGCCGCGCAGTGTCGGGGTCCGTGGCGGTGTCACCCTCGACTGACGTGACCGTCTTCCCGAGCACACCCTCGCCGGAGAGTTCGTCGAAGCTGTCGACCCAGCCGCCGCCGTTGTTGAGGTGCTGTTCGGCGAGCTGGTAGCCGCGCAGTTCGTCCGCACCCTCCTGGGAGTACGAGCCCGACTGCGGGACGTTGTAGCCGAAGACGACTTCGTCGCCCTCTACGGGGTAGTTTCCGAGCTCCGGATAGTCCTCTCCGGAGCCACCACCGTCTCCACCGCCACCGCCGTCTCCTCCGCCACCGCCGTCTCCTCCGTCACCGGAGCCACCGCCGTCTCCTCCGCCACCGCCGCCACCGCCACCGCCACCGCTGCAACCAGCCAGGCCAGCCAGGCCAGCCAGTCCGGCAGCACCCGCTGCTTTCAACACGTCTCGACGATTCGGCGAGGTGTTATCCCGTGCCATACTTAGACCCAGAAGGTTTTGTTAATAATTGTTGTGGAAACACATTGGCATGTTGCGGCCGAAAAATACTAGTATGTATTATCTCCGGGGTTAAATACGCCATCCCCACCTCGGAGGCAGCCCCCCGAGCTAACTGTCACTCGCGTGCGAGCACGTCCGGGAGTCGGGACAGCGAATCGACCACCGTCTCGGGGGTGGGTCCGATGGCCTCCGGCGGGTCGCGGCGTCGGTTGACCCAGGCGACGCCCATCCCGGCGTTCCCCGCACCCGCTGCGTCCCACGCGTTCGCGGAGACGAGCCGGCACGCTTCGATATCCGAACCGACGCGTGCGGCCGCGTTCTCGTACACGGCCGGGTCGGGCTTGAACGTCTTGACCTCGTCCGCACTGATGACGTCGTCGAGGTGGGGTTC
>NZ_JBEPXO010000125.1:0-6909 GCF_041641895.1 Salinigranum sp.
CGTCGGCGACCTCTCTCTGGGTCTTCTTCTCGTTACAGAGGAGCGAGGCGGCGTAGATGGCCGCCGCCGCGAACCCCGTCGGCGACTTCCCCGAGAGCAGACCCTGCTCCGCCGAGACGTCGATAATCTCCGTCGCCTTCGCCTGGACCTCTTCGGAGAGGTTCAGTGCGCTGGCGAAGCGCGGGACGAACTGCTTGGGGTCGACCGGCTTGAGTTCGAGGCCGAGTTCCTGGGAGATGTACCGGTAGGTACGGCCGATTTCCTTCTGCGGTACTCGCGACACCTCGGCGACTTCGTCCAGCGAGCGAGGGATGCCCTCCTGTCGGCACGCCGCGTAGAGCGCACTGGTGGCGACGCCCTCGATACTCCGCCCGCGGATGAGGTCCTCGTTGAGTGCGCGCCGGTAGATGACCGAGGCGACCTCCCGAACCGACCGCGGGACGCCGAGCGCCGAGGCCATCCGGTCGATTTCGCTCAGCGCGAACTGGAGGTTACGCTCGCCCGCGTCCTTCGTCCGGATGCGCTCCTGCCACTTCCGGAGGCGGTGCATCTGTGAACGCTTCTCCGAGGAGAGCGACCGTCCGTAGGCGTCCTTGTCCTTCCAGTCGATGGTCGTCGTCAACCCCCGGTCGTGCATCGTCTCGGTGATGGGTGCACCGACGCGCGACTTCGACTGGCGCTCGGAGTGGTTGAACGCCCGCCACTCGGGCCCGCGGTCGATCTGTCGCTCGTCTAGGACGAGCCCACAGTCATCACACACCAACTCGCCCTGGTCGGCGTCCGTGATGATGTTTTCCGAGTCACACTCAGGACAGACGACCTCCTCGTCTGACTCCTGTTCCGATGCCTGCTCGCGCTGACGCTGCCGACTCGGACGTTCCATTATAAGGTTTGTGGTGAGGGGTAAATTTAAACCTTTGTAACAGAAATTTGATGTGTTTCCCGGTATCTCCGGAATTCGAGTCCCCGCGGCGGCGTCACAACGGTCTCGCTCCCGGCGAGAACCAGGGGCAGAACGAGAACGTTCGGCTCTCCCGAACGGACTGTTCGACGCTCGCCGGGAGTTCGACGGGGAGAGTGGGAGTCACCGGAGCGTGTGACTCCGGCCGAAGAGTGGGGTGGGACGTGTCTCACTGTCGAGCGGTTCGGTACGGCACGGACACGGACGGCGATTACCTCGACACATACGAGAGATTTTTACCATAACTCGAAGATATTACACCCATGACGCGGCCGCCGACTCCGACAGGGAAACGTACCGCTGAGGAACAGGTCGCTCGGGTCGCTCGTCGACGGGGGGAGCGGTGACCGTGGCGACGAAGGCTGCTCTCGAGACCCAGCTGGCCGTCGTCGCGGGGTTCGAGAACCCGCGAGTGAGCCTCGAACAGTACCCGACGCCGCCCGAACTCGCGGCGCACGTCGTCCACGTCGCCGACCTCAACGGCGACATCGAGGGACGGACGGTCATCGACCTCGGAACGGGGACGGGGATGCTCGCGCTCGGTGCGGCCCTCCGCGGGGCCGCACGCGTCGTCGGCGTCGACGTCGACCGTGCCGCGCTCTCGACGGCCCGGCAGAACCGGGTCCGGGTGGGGACGACGACGCCGGTCCACTGGGTCCAGGCGGACGCGACGCGCTCTCCCCTCACGACGACGGAGCGGACGACAGTCGTGATGAACCCCCCGTTCGGCGCACAGCGCGGACACGAACACGCCGACCGGGCGTTCCTGGCGACGGCGGCCGACGTCGCCGACGTCTCGTACTCCATCCACAACGCGGGGAGCCAGGAGTTCGTCGAGGCGTTCGCCGCCGACAACGGGGGCGAGGTGACGCACGCCTTCGAGGCCACGTTCGACCTCGAACGGCAGTTCGAGTTCCACGAGGAAGAACGGAAGGAGCTTCGGACCGAGGTGTACCGAATCGTGTGGAACCGCGCGCGGGCGGACTAGTCGTCCTCGTTCTGCTGGCCGCGGTACGTCTCCGGCTTCGCCACCTGCACCCGCGTCCCCTCGTAGACGGCGAGGAGACCCTCCTCGGTCCGCCGGAACTGGACGCCGTCGAGCGTCACCGACTCGTTCACCGGGGGGATGGGTGCCCGGACCGTCTCGTTGTCGCGCGTGACACCGACGAGGAAGTCGTGCCCCTCGACGGCCACCGAGACGTTCCGGCCGCCGATGACCGGCGAGGCGTTCGCGGGCGGCGCACGGTAGGCCGTCCGCGTCTCGCCGTCGTGCGTCAGATTGACCAGGTAGGTGACGTTGCCGCCGGTGACGGTCCACCCCCGCCGTTCGACGACGACCGTCTCCCGCCAGCCGACGCCGCCGACGCGGACGGCCGTCCGCCCCGCGAAGGCGAGGCGGCCCTTGGTCACCGCCGTCGTCCAGATACCGCGCTCGGGGCTGCGGACGATGACGCCGGAGGTGTTGACCGAGGTGGTCTCGCCGAACGCGCTGACGTTCACGGCGGCGACCATCCCGTCGGTGACGTCCTCGGCGTAGGTCACCTGGTAGTCGCGGACCTCTACCGGGTCACCGGGGAGCGGGTCGTCGGAGGCCGTGAAGAGGTTCACCGGGACGGCGGGCCCGGCGAGCGCGGATGCCGCGAGCACCATGACGACGACGCCCCACTGCCAGCGGGGGAGCGCGAGCAGACTCGGGTCGCCACCGTCGCTCACTGCCCGCTGGAACAGCGGGCGGTCGGACGCGGTGACGGTGAGGGCGACGAGCGTCGCGAGCGTAAAGACGAGGACGACACCCATCGCCCGGAAGAGGACGAACGTCTCGCTCCCGCGGAACCAGTAGACGGCCCACAGCGACTGCGACACGGCGAAGAGGAGGACGCCGGCCCAGGTCCGGGCGGCCGGGGGATGCTCGTCGCCGCGTCGGCGGAGGAGCCACACCCCGAGCAACACGCCGACGAACAGGCCCACCGCGTGACCCTGGATGGCGATTTCGGCCCACCAGGGGGTCGAGAACGTCGGCTGGGCCTTCGCCTCCAGCGTCGGGGTCTGGAGCGCGGCCCGGAGGAGGCCGAGCACCCGGCCGGCGACGAGAGCGACCACCGTCGCCACCGGGTAGCGCACGAGCGCGAAGCCGGCGAAGGCGAAGACGACGCCCGAGAAGCCGATGACGGGGCCGATGGCGAACACGGAGGTGAGAACCGTCACGACGAAGACGGCGCCCGGGAAGAGCACGAACGCTCGGACGTAGGGGTTCGTCCGCCACGACGAGAACGAGGCGGACCCGCGTCTGGTGGTGAAGTGGCCCCAGACGTACTCGGCGATGGGAGCGAAGACGAGCGTGCCGACCAGGTTCCCGAGGAGGTGGTTCGGTCCGCCGTGTGCGAAGCCGGAGGTGAGGACGCCGAGGGGGTAGAAGTAAGACCACGCCCGGAACGGGACGACGACGGGCGAGTACCAGTAGTTCAGTCCGGCCTGGACGAACAGGTAGAAGCCGAGGACGACGCTCGCGACGACGAGCGTCCCCCAGGGGACGCCGGCGACGAACCGTCGTCGCAGCAGCGCCCCCCACCGTCCGTCGGGGCGTTCGACGTACCAGACGGCGGCCAGTGAGGCGACGACGACGGCGACGACGGCGAGTTGCTGGAGCGGGACCCACGAGGGGACGACGGGTGGAACGAACTGCACGGCTACGGGCGAGAGGTCACGGGAGCGACCGAATCAGTCACGCTCAGAGCTTGGACTCGGCGTCCTCGGCGAGTTCCTCCATCCGCTTGCCGACGCGGCCGGCGCTGGAGAACTCGTCGTCTGACATCGCGGAGGCGAGCGCGCTTCCGAGGACGAAGACGGCGTGTTTGTGCTCCGACTTGGACTTGTGGACGTGGGAGGGGTCGACGCCGAGGCCCTCGTACTCGTCGAAGAGGCCGTCGGGCACCTCCTCGCGCGTCTTGAAGTGGTCCTTGATTATCACGAGTTGCTCGTGGAGTTCGAGCAGTTCGTCCTTGTGCATACCCACGGATACGGGAGAGTCCCGTTTAAGGATTGTTGGGAACCACCTGACACGGCTGCCGCTCACGCCGTCGACGTCGTGTCCACTCGCTGTGTGGTCCGACCGCCGCGTCGACACGCGCCGTCGGTACTCGCCGCGCTAGAACACGTACTCGTCTTCGTGACCCATCATCCCGTCGTCCTGGAACTCCTGGTCGTCCTCCAGCGGGCCGCTCGTCTTGTACGCGCGGAGCCCCGTCGAGAGCAACTCCTCGATGGCCTCCTCGCGGTTGACGAACTCCCCCTGTTCGACCATCTGGGCGATCTGCATCTCCAGGTGTTCGGGGACGGTTATCTCTACGTTCGGCATCTGACTGTGCGGGGGTTTGAAGGGACCTTATTTAACTCTGGCGGGGGTCGGCGGCCGCAGACCGCACGCGGCGGCCGCTGGAGGGACGGGCCGAGTCGGTACGAATAGGTGGCTCACGACCGAGGGGAACGTATGAACGACCTCACGGGACTCTATCGCGAGTACGGCGACGACCGCCTCCCCCCGGGACAGCGCGAGACGAGTCGGTTTCCGGTCCTCTCGAAGTCGGGAACGCCGAGTTTCGACCGCGAGTCGTGGCGGTTCGAGGTGTGGGGCGCCGTCGACGACCCGCTGACGCTCACCTGGGAGGAGTTCGGCGACCTCCCGACGGAGACCCAGCGACAGGACTTCCACTGCGTCACCGGGTGGAGCAAGTTCGACTGCGAGTTCACCGGCGTCCCGTTCTCGGCGCTCGCCGAGGCGGCGGCTGTCACCGACGACGCCGTCCACGTCATGTTCCACGCGATGGACGACTACACCACCAACCTCCCGCTCGCGGACTGCCTCCGCGAGGGCGTCCTGTTCGTCACCGAGTACGACGGCGAACCGCTCCCGCCGGAGCACGGCGGGCCGCTCCGGGTCGTCACACCGCACAAGTACGCGTACAAGGGGGCGAAGTGGGTCTCCGGCGTGGAGTTCCTCACCGAACCCGAGCGCGGGTACTGGGAGAAGCGCGGTTACTCGAACACGGCGAACCCCTGGGAGGAGGAGCGGTACGCCTGACGGCGAGGGTCCGAGGGGGTCGATAGTCAGGTACAAGAGCACGTGGTCCTGAGTGACGGGCAATGGAACAGCTAGGGACTGGCGAGGTCGAACGCCTCGTCAGCCGGACGGTCCGGATCGGAGACCCGCCGTTCCGGGCCGTCCTCGAGACGGCGACGCGCCCGCGGACGGTCTGGAGCGCTCCGGGCGACGCGACTGTCGTCGGCAGCGGCGCCGCGGCGACGATCACCGCGAACGGGCCCGAGCGGTTCGCCCGCGTGCGAGAGGCCGCCGAGGCGCTGTTCGAGACGGGCGACGTCCACGCCGGGACGGAGGCCGCTCGCCCGCGGCTGTTTGGCGGCTTCGCCTTCCACGACGAGGGCGCCGAACGAAGTCCCTGGGAGGCGTTCCCCGACGCGCGGTTCGTCTTCCCCCGCGTCCAGGTGACGTACGCGGACAACGGGACGTGGCTCACCGTCAACGCCGTCGGCCCGGACGCGACGGCGGAGGCCGTCGAGACCCGGCTCGAAGCCGAGCGCGAACGACTCCGCGACCTGACCGACGGCCCGATGGCGCCGCGGCCGGGCATCCGCGAGCGCACCCGGACGACTGCGCTCGACGACTGGCGCGAGGGGGTCGAAGCGGCCGTCTCTCGCATCCGGGCGGGCGACCTCCGGAAGGTCGTCCTCGCACAGGCGCTCGAAGTCGACCTGGCCACGTCGCTGTCGGTGTCGGACACGCTCGTCCGACTGGGCGAGAAGTACCCCGACTGTCACCGGTTCCTCGTCGAACCCCCGGATGGAGAGGCGAGCTTCTTCGGAGCGACGCCCGAACGACTCGTCTCCGTCCGGGGCCGCACGGTCGAGACGGGCGCGCTCGCGGGGACGACCGGTCGGGGCGAGACGCCGACCGAAGACGAGTGGCTCGCCCGGGAGCTGATGGGGTCGGAGAAGAACATCCACGAGCACGACCTGGTCGCAGAGACCATCCGCGACCAGCTCGCCCCCTTCGCGGCGTCGGTGGCGATGGGCGAGCGTCAGGTGCGACGGCTCGCGACGGTCCAGCACCTCTGGACGCCCATCACCGCCGAACTCGAACGGAACTACCACGTGCTCGACCTCGTCGAGGCGCTCCACCCCACGCCCGCGGTGGGTGGGCTCCCACCCGCGGACGCGTTACAGACGATCCGCGAGACGGAGCCGTTCGACCGCGGCTGGTACGCCGCACCCGTCGGCTGGATCGACGCCGCCGGGTACGGCTCGTTCGCCGTCGCGCTCCGCTCGGCCGTCGCCTCGGGTCGGACGGTGACGCTGTTCGCCGGGGTGGGAATCGTCGCCGACTCCGACCCCGACCGCGAGTGGGACGAGGTCCAGTTGAAGTATCGTCCCATCCTCGACGAACTCGAGGCGGACGCGACGGTCAGGAGCTAACCGGGCCGGCGCCGGCCAGAGCGTCGGACTCGTGCTCCCGTTCGTCGTCGCCCCGACGGTCGTACGCGTCGAGACCGTCGCCGATGGTCACCGTTCGCTCCCCGTCCTGGTGGGGGAAGACGCCGACGAGGTCCTCGCCCGACGAGACCGTGAGACACATCATCGGGAGCGTCAGCACCTCCCGGGGGTTCCCGACGAGCGAGGCGACGGTCCGGACGTCGAACGCGGGACGGACGCTCACGCCACAGTCCTCGGCCCACCGCTCGAACCGCTCGAAGGTCCGGACGGCCCCGTCGGACGACGCCGCGTCCGAGAGCACCACCTCGTCCGGCCAGGTCAGCACCTCGAACTCCTCGATGGCACCGGCGGCCCGGAGCGAACCAAGCCGGTCGATGACGGTCGTTCGCGCGCCACACACCGGCGTCCGGGTCCGGAGCGTCATCGACGCGTCGTCGAGGCGC
>NZ_JBEPXO010000126.1:0-6835 GCF_041641895.1 Salinigranum sp.
CCTCGGCGGCACAGTCGAAGTCCACCAGCGCGAGTGCGACCGGCCGCTCCAGACTCGGACTCTCGACGCCCCGCGTCACCTCTCCGACCGACCGGTCGCCGTCGAACACCGCCGCGCCCGCCGCCGGCACCGACTCGGGCAGCAGACCGACGAGGCGCTGGCTGGGACGGCCACGGTTCTCGACCTTCGAGACGACCTCCTGTCCGACGTAACAGCCCTTCTCGAAGTCCAGTGCCGACCGGAGGCCGAGCACGTTCGGGATGCGGCCGACGAGTTCCGTGTCGAACAGCGGCGTGCCCGCCTCGCAGGTCAGCGTGTTCCACGTCGCGTAGCCGAACGGGACCGCGTTGACCCCGCGCAACAGGAGCGTCTCGAACACGTCGGCGGCGGCGTCGGCGGCACAGACGACCTCGTACCCCTCCTCGCCGGTCGGCGCGTCGGCGGCGACGACGGTCACCCCCTCGTCGGCCATCGACCCGCGGACGAAGGTACCCGCCGGTTCGGGTGCGCCGGCGTGGTTGAGGACGCTGGCGACCTTCTCGGTCGCGTGCGGGCCGTGGACGCCGAAGACGCCGAAGTCTGCCGAGGCCTCCCGGATAGTAACGTCCTGCACGAACGTCTTCGCGCTCCAGTCCTCGGCGAGTGGGCCGGCGCGGTCCGGCGGCGTGAAACAGAGCAGACGCTCCCCGGCGTTGTAGATGGCCATGTCGGTCTCGATGCGGCCCTGCGGGTCGAGCAAGAGCGCGTAGGCCCCCTGTCCGTTCTCGGCGGGGACGCGGTTCGAGACGGCGTTGTCGACGAAGTCGACCCGGTCGTCGCCCTCCACGACGACGACGCCGTAGCCCATCTCTATCACGCCGACGCCGTTTCGCACGGCTCTGTGGGTGCGCTCGGCGCGGCCGTAGTCGCGGACGACCTCGCGGTCGCCGCGCTCCTCGAACGTCGCTCCGTGTGCGGCGTGGGCGTCGCGGACGACAGTCATGCCGTGGCGTACGGCGCGGGGGGCTAACGGGCTTTCGTTCGCTACAGGCCGAGTCGCTCGCGTATCGCGTCGATGAAACTCCCCTCCTCGTCCAGTTCCTCGCTCGGGTCGGGGACGACGCGGTCGGCCGGCAGGATGCGGACGCGCTCGGACTCGTGTTCGACCTCGATGAGGCCGTCTGCCTTCAGCGCGCCGAGTGCGTCCTCGATGGCGTCGATGTCGGCCTCGACCGCGGCCCGGACCTCGAACACCGTCATCCCGTCGTCGGCCCGGTCCACGAGCGCGTCGAGTACCGCGACCTCGATGTCGGCGCGATCCCGGTACTCCCGCTTTGCTCTCATAGACTCCACAACGACCGGAGCCGTTTTACCGTTACCGCCCGCGGTCACCCCGCGTTCCGTGTGCCCGCCGGCACGGCGTCAGACGAACGTCGGACGCGGAGGGGGTGTTTTTTTGGTGTCCGGTTCGGAAGGTCGTGCCAATGGGACTGAGATGTCTGCTCGGGCACGATTACGGGGACCCCGAGTTAGAACGCGACCGAGACGAACAGGGTGAGGAGGTGGTCGTCACCGTCCGAGAGGTGGCGACCTGCACGCGCTGTGGTGCCGAGCGTGTCGTCAGCGAGAACAAGGAGGTCACGTCGATAGCCTCGCCGTCCGAGATAGAGGGACTCGCCGAGGACGACGCCCACGACGCGGAGGTCGTCGACGCGGACGGCGTGCCGGTGGACGGCGACGACGGGTCGCCGGCCGCCGAGACGCCAGCCCCGGCCGACGCGAGCGCGGACGCCTCCCCCCCGGCCGACGCGTCGCCCCCGGTCGACGCGACCGAGACACCCGAGTCGACGGCCGACGCGCCGGACCCGTCGATGGCGGACGCCGAGGCGGCAGACGACACCGAGGGCGGCGCGGAGATTATCGAAGAGACCGCCGACGCGGAGCACACACCGACGGCAGACGAGGTCGAGACGCCGGTCGCCACAGCGGACGCCGAGGCCGACGACGGCCCGTCCGCCGAGGAGGACGACGGCGTCATCCTCGACGCCGACGACGAGGAACCGAGCGAACGCGGTCACGGCGAGTGGCCCGCGGCCGACGACGTGAACGAGGGACCGCCCGAGCAGACGCCGACCATCGAGGAGGTCCGCGGCGAGACGCCCGCCGACGCCGAGGGTGGGGCGACGGCCGCCGACGGCGAGTCGGCCGGCGACGAACACCACGACGCCGAGGTCGTCTCGGAGACCGACCCGGACCAAGCACAGTGGCCCGAACAGGTCGGCGACGACGAGGGGTTCGACGCCGAACCGAGCGACGGCAGCGCCTCGGAGGTAGAGTTCGGCGGTCTCGCGCCACAGGGTGACTCCCCCGAAGCGGTCGAGACCGTCGAGGAGGGCTTCGACGCCGAGTTCGTCGACAACGGCTCGGAGGCCAGTCGCGCGGCGAACGGGTCAATCACGCGTGCGACCGAGATAGATACGAGCAGAGACGCCGAGGACGTGCCGACCGAGTACGTCTGCCCCGAGTGTGCCCTGCGCCGGCCCGCGACCGGGTCGTCGATGCGCGAGGGCGACATCTGTCCGGAGTGCAAGCGCGGCTACATCGCGGAAGAACCCCGCTGAGTCGGCCGCCGCCGTTCTCGTCTGCTCGGTCTCGCTTTCTCCTCTCCGTCACTCGACGACCGAGACGAGTCGCATCAGCGGGTACCCGTCCTCCATCTCCATACGCGTCTCGACCGTGACGCCCTCGTACCGAATCCGCATCTCGACGTCCATGAACCGGCCCGTCAGTTCGGTGTAGTCGGCGGTCGAGTCGGCCAGTTCCGCCGCGAGCGCGTCCCGCCGAATCGACACCGTGACCGACTCGCAGTGTGGCTGGTTCTCGATGGCCTCGCTCATCGCGCGTTCGAGACTGTCGGCGCTGTCCGGCGAGAGGGGCGTCCCGGCGAACTGGTGGTAGAGCGACCCGAACTTGATGCCGGCCTCGAAGCAGGCCTGCTGTGGGTCGGTAATCGCGTCGTGGTCGCCCGTCTCGGCGTCGTGGTCGCTGCTCGCGTGCGCGTCGTCGTCCATATGTGGTCCTCGGTCGGCGGGGAGAAATGGGTGACGGGACCGCGAGCGTCGGCGCGTCGACTTGAACCCGCTCGAACCGCATCATACAAGACCCTCGTCGGCAGATAGACGAGTGAATGGACGACCCGGTACTGCTGACTGGGGCGGGGGGCCGCGTCGGGCAGGCTATCCTGCGTGACCTCGGCGCTCGCTACGACTGGCGACTCTTGGACCGGGAACCGCTCTCGAAGTCGAAACTCCCCGAGGGCGTGTCGAGCGAGGACGTGGTCGTCGCGGACGTGACCGACGAAGACCGGATGCACGAGGTGATGGAGGGCGTCGGTGCCGTCATCCACCTCGCGGGCGACCCCCGGCCGGAGGCGACGTGGGAGAGCGTCCTCCGGAACAACATCGACGGGACCCACTCGGTGATGTACGCCGCCGCGAAGGCGGGCGTCGAGAAGTTCGCGTTCGCCTCCTCGAACCACGCGGTCGGGGCCTACGAGACCGACGAGCGCAAGCCGGACATGTACCGCGAGAGCGACGACTACCGCCTCGACGGTGACGAACCACCCCGGCCGAGCAACCTCTACGGGGTCAGCAAGGCGACCGGCGAGACGCTCGGCCGCTACTACCACGACCACTACGGCCTGTCGGTCGTCTGCGTCCGCATCGGGAACCTCACCGAGGGTCACCCGCCGCGCGACTACGAACGCGGGCAGGCGATGTGGCTCTCGTACCGCGACTGTGCCCACCTCTTCGACTGTACGCTCACGGCCGACTACGACTTCGAGATAGTCTACGGCATCTCCGACAACGACCGGAAGTACTACTCCATCGAGCGTGCCCGCGAGGTACTCGGCTACGAACCGCAGGACAACTCCGCGATGTTCTCGCTGGACGGCACGCCGAAAGAGGAGTACGCCGACCAGACGCCAGACGGCGCGTCCTCCGACTGACCGGCCGACTCGTTCCCCGTCTCCTTCTGCACGCTACCCTGCCGTCAGTCGAACAACCCCTCCACGTCCGACGCCTCGCGTTCCCGCCGCGCCAGATGTGACGTGAGTCGCTGGTAGACCAGTCCGCGGTTGACCGTGTCGTCGGCGAAGTCCATCACCAGCGCGGTGAAGCGCGTCTCGGTCCCCTCGCTGACTTCCTCGCGGGCCACCTCGACTGCACGGGCGATGCGCTCTGCGTCGAAGGCGTCGTACTCCCCAGCGACTATCTCGGCGGCCACCGCGGCCGTCTCGAAGTCGAGTTCGGCCGGGCGGAGTCGCTCGCCGTCGACCCGGAGCGCCAGCGGTGGCCGGCGCTCGATGACCTCTGGGTCTGCGTGCAGGACGGCGAGGTACCGCCGGACGCCGGCGAGGTTCACCCCGCGGTAGTCGCCCGGCAGGTCCGCGAGGTACTCGCCCGCGCTCTCGGCCAGTCCGGTCGCGCCCGACCAGTTGCGCCGACGGGCGTGGTAGACGGCGGCGGTGAACTGTATCAGTCCGTGGAGGAGGCGTTCGTCGTCGCTCCCCGTCGGCAGGTCCAGCCAGCACTCCTCCCACGCGTCGTGGGCCGCGTGGTACTCGCCGATGTCGTAGACGGCGACCCCGGCACGGAGTGCGCGGGTGAGCGTGGCCGCCGAGGGTGTGTCCGACTCCCCAGACGGGTCACGCTCGCGGTCCTCGTCCGGCCCACGACGGTCGGCGTCGGTCATGCCGACACGTCTGTCGTCCCCGGACAAAGGCGTTTCTCGGTCGGGGCGTGGACTCGGCGTCTCACGGTACACGCGTGCTACCACGTCACAGGGACACCGTACCGCATCGACCGGCGAGCCATACCTATGCCACCTGCCGACATCTGTGGTAGCACACACCATGACCAGTCCCAGTACCGCACCCGCCTGCCGACCGACCCGCCGTGGCCGTTCGCCATGAGACACTGCGTCCGCTGTGGCGACGCGTTCCTGTTGACGAACCGGTATCGCGGGAACTACTGTCCGGACTGTCACACGGCGTGGCTCGGCCGCGAGCGACCCGCAGACGCGACTGCGGTCGAGGGTCCACCGCGACTGCTGGCCCGTCGGTCGGGACGCGGGCGGAGCGAGCGACGCGCCACCGCGGACCGACGGCGCGAGCGGACCGGTCGCGACGAGTGAGTCGTCACTCCGAGAGAGATGTCGGCAGAAACGTCCTGACGGAGATTTGAACTGGGCGAGACGGTCGGCCTCGCGTCGCTCGGCCGCTGCGACTCGCCGGCGCAAATCTCCGCGTCGTGACTCTGGCAGAGCACGGTCGCACCGCTGTCGAGTTGTGTCGGCAGAAACGTCCTGACGGAGATTTGAACTCCGGTCCCTGGCTCCGCAAGCCAAGAGGATAGTCCACTACCCTATCAGGACTCATCTCTTGATACACCGGACCCGCTTAAGTCGGTTACGATACGACCGGCCCGCGCGAGGGAGGCACAAGCGATTTTTTGACCCTTCCGAAGGCCTTTGAAATAGCCTCCACAAGCGGGAGGTATGCGACGACGAGACCTGCTCGGGACGGTCGGAGCGGCGGTCGGAACCGCGCTGGCCGGCTGTGTCGGCAACGACGGGCCCGACCCGGCTACCGGCGATGGCAGTGGCGACGGCGACTCGGGTGGCTCCGACGGGACGGACACGCCGACCACCCCGAGCGTGACCGACCGGAGTCTGACCGAAATCGAGGAGTGCCCCGCGCAGGGGAGCGCGAGCGTCTCGTGGGGCGAGACGGCCGTCACGATTACCGGGTGTATCACCGGACGGAACGGCTGTTCGGTCCCGGTGCTCGGGGGAGCGGAGTACGACGCCGAGGCGGACGAACTCGCCGTCACCGTGACGACCGAAGAGGAGGACTCGGGCGGGGCCTGCACGCAGGCGCTGACCGACCTCGGCTACGAGGCCACCGTGACCTTCGCGGGCGGCCTGCCGACCAGCGTCGTCGTCACCCACGAGACGATGGGCGAGTCGACGACGGCCGCCGACGCGACCCGGTAAGTCGTCGGACACGACCGACGCGACCCGGTGGGTCGTCGGGAGTCGACGACGCCGGACGCGACCGAACCTTCTTGTGCGATGCCGGGACCACCGACGGTGTGTTCACCCGCCGCCGCCGTCCGCGACCGAAACCCCCCGACAGCACCGCCAGAGCCGGGCAAGGACAACGCTTAAGCGCAGTCCTTTCCTGCCTTCGGACACGATTATGGGAGCGATGACACGACGCCGGGGAGGTGTCCGTCCGTGGGTGTGATAGAGGACGTGTACGACGACCTCGACACCGACGTCGAGTTCGAGAAGTTCGAGGCCGCAGTCGAGGACAAGGTCGAGCAGATGGGCGGCCTCGCGGACGAGGAGACGGCCGCGATGCTCATCGCGCACGAACTGCGCGACGAGGAGGTCAACAGCATCGCCGACATCGAACCGGGGATGGACGACGTGAAGTTCATCGCCAAGGTGACGAGCATCGGCGAACTGCGAACCTTCGAGCGAGACGACGCCGACGACGAGGAGGCAGAGGGGCAGGTCGTCAACCTCGACGTGGCCGACGAGACCGGGACGATTCGGGTCTCCTTCTGGGACCGGATGGCCGAGGACGCCGTCGAGTCGCTCGAAGTGGGCGAGGTCCTCCGCATCGCCGGCCGGCCGAAGGAGGGGTTCAACGGACTCGAAGTGAGCGCGAACAAGGCCGAACCCGACCCCGACGCCGAGGTCGACGTGCAGGTACTCGACACCTACCGCGTCGAGGACCTGACGCTCGGAGCCTCCGACGTGAACCTCAAGGGCACACTGCTCGACG
>NZ_JBEPXO010000127.1:0-6755 GCF_041641895.1 Salinigranum sp.
GCGGGTGACGCGCGTCACCCGCCTCTTGCGCGTGCTCCGGGACGTCGACGGGACGCTGGCCGTCGTGATGCACGACAACCCCGACCCCGACGCCATCGCTTCGGCGCTCGCGCTCGCCCGCATCGCCGACGCCGTCGGCGTCGACGCCGTCCCCTGTTACTTCGGGGAGGTCTCCCACCAGGAGAACCGCGCGCTCATCAACCTGCTCGACCTGAACCTCCGGAACCTCGACCCGGGGGCGACGATGGACGAGTACGCCGGCATCGCGCTCGTCGACCACTCGCGTCCGGGCGTCAACGACGGTCTCTCACCGGAGACGCGCGTCGACGTCGCCATCGACCACCACCCGCCGCGCGCCCCGGTCGAAGCGCGGTGTCTCGACCTGCGAAGCGGCGTCGGCGCGACGAGCACGCTCCTGACCGAGTACCTCCGACGGCTCCGCATCGAACCCGACCGGACGCTCGCGACGGCGCTACTGTTCGGCATCCGGGTCGACACGAACGACTTCTCGCGGGAGGTGTCCGACGCGGACTTCGAGGCGGCGGCCTTTCTCACCCCGCACGTCGACCACTCGGCGCTCGACCGCATCGAGGAGCCGAGCATGGGGGCGGACGTGCTCGACACGCTTGCGCGGGCCATCCGCAACCGCGAGGTGCGGGGGGACGCGCTGGCGACGAACGTCGGCGAAATCACCGACCGCGACGCGCTCGCACAGGCGGCGGACCGCCTCCTCGACATGGAGGGCGTCCACCTCACGCTCGTCTACGGCTACCGCGAGGACACGTTGTACGCCTCCGGCCGAGCCCGCGGGACAGACGTCGACCTCGGTGAGACGCTCCGCGACGCGTTCGGCTCCATCGGGAGCGCCGGCGGGCACGCCGACATGGCAGGGGCACAGGTCGACCTTGGCGTCTGGGAGGTGGCGTACGTCGAGGGCGAGGACCGGTTCGAGGACCTCGTCACGGACGTCATCACCTCACGCTTCTTCGAGACGCTCGAGACGGCCCCCGAGTCGTTGCACAGCGGCGACGGGGAACTCGGATTCGAGTACCCGTTCGAGCGGTGAGCGGTAGTCGCGGCTGGGGGTAGGGTTTTGACCTCCCTCGGCGTACCACGCGCTATGCCCGGTAAGGCGGCCGTCAAGGAGTACATGACGCGTGACGTCGCGACGGTCTCACCCACCGACACTGTTTCCGCAGTCGCACGGCGCATCGTCGAGAGCGACGGCCACAACGGCTTCCCCGTCTGTGAGTCGCGCAAGGTCGAGGGGTTCGTCACCGCGAGCGACCTGCTCCTCGCCGACGACGACGCGCTCATCTTCACCGTGATGACGGAGGACCTCATCGTCGCACACCCCGACATGGACGTCAACGACGCCGCACGCGTCATCCTCCGGTCGGGTATCCGCAAACTCCCGGTCGTCGACGACGCCGGCAACCTCGTCGGCATCATCTCCAACACGGACGTCATCCGCTCGCAGATCGAGCGCGCCACGCCCGAGAAGGTCGGGAAGCTGATGCGGACGCTCGAACAGATTCACGGCATCAAGGTCCACGAGGAGCGCGACACCGTCGACCTCGACAACCTCATCCCGACGCAGGCGCGCGTCTACGCCGACGAACTCGAGGGACGACAGTACGAACTCGAACGCGGCCTGGCCGAACCGCTGGTCGTCATCGACAACGCGGGGACGTTCCTCCTCGCGGACGGCCACCACCGCGTGATGGCCGCCCACCAGCTCGGCATCGACGAGATGGACGCGTACGTCATCGTGGTCGACGACCCGGTCGAACTGGGGATGCAACGTACCGCCCGGAAGGAAGGGTTGGAGTCCATCAGCGACATCGAAATCGTCGACTACGCCCGCCACCCGCTCGTGGAGACGACGCGTCGCCTCCAGTGACCAGTCCGTCGCCGGTGGTGCTGCCGCCGTCGCTCTGACCCCACCCAGTCACTCCCCCACGTCGTACGCCTCGCGCCACGCCGCGACGACGGCGTCGGCTTCTCCCCGTGTCTCGACGCGGTCTTCGAGGTAGAGCGAGCCCTCGGGCGCCTGCGTGAGGCGGTCGAGACGTACGACCCACGCCTCGTCGCCGCGCCGTCTGAGCCGGATGGTCGCCCACCCGTCCTCGCGGCTCCACTCGGCCACCACACCGGGGTCCTCGGGGTCCGTCTCGGTCCAGCCCATACCGGCCCGTGGACCCGGACGGTCCTGTAGCTTTCTCCGCCGCCACCCGTTTCCCGGTCAGTTGTGACTCGGCCGCGGGCGGTTACGGACGCGACACTGGTCACAGACGGGGAACCCGAGGCGGTCGTACTGGACGTCCGCCGCACACGTCGACGCGCCACAGGTGAAACACTCGTACACCGAGACCCACTCGAACGACATACACTCGGACACGACTGTCAGGTAAGTAGTTATGAACGGCGTTCGGGGACGCGAGCCCGAGTCGCTCCGGCTTAACGACCGGTTTACGCGCCGCTCGAGGGTCCCGTGCCGCCGCCCGTGAGGTCGAGGCGCGCGTCCAGTCGGGCGAGCAGGAAGAGCCCGTAGTACCGGAAGTACGTCACCACCGGAACCTGCACGACGACGCTCAGGAGGCTCCCGAGGAGGACGAACACGCTGCCGACGGCGCCGAGGACGACCAGGCCGACCCCCTGGAGTCCGACGGTGACGGCGACGACACCGCCGACGAAGACGAAGGGTAGCGAGACGACGAGCGCCCCGAGGCCGACGGCGAGGCCGACGACGACGGCGGCGGCAGCACCGAGGACCAGTCGCACGACGAGGTAGAGCGCGACTTCGCGCCACGCCGTGCGGCAGAGCGCGAGGAACCGGCGCCACGCCGAGAGGAGCGTCCGGCCCTCGCCGATCATCGTCGGGACGACGAAGTCCGTCGTGAGGCGGAGGACAACCCCCCCGACAGCCCAGACGAGTCCGGCGCCGACGACGAGGAGTGGCAGGACGACGGCCCCGCCACCGCGGGGAAGCACGCCCAGGAAGACGAGGAGGGGAACGGCGGCGGCGGCGAGCAGTCCCGCGACGACGAGCGTCCGGAAGACGAACAGGCGGAGGCCCGGGAAGAGGAACTGCCGGAACGGGCGCCGGATGTCGACCCGTCGCCGCCGGAGCGACTCGACGAGGACGAACTCCATGACCGCACCGACGACGGCGTAGGCGGCGCCGAGGACGACGGCGACGGCGACAACCGCGAGGAGGACCCACCCGACGTCGCCGAGCGAGGCGGCCGGGAGCGGGGGGAGATCGACGCCGTTCAGTGCCGTTCCCGGCGGCGACGGCGACGAAACCGCTCCCTGTGCGGCCTGTCCCGCGCCGCCGCCACCGCCGACGCCGCCGACGAAGAACGTCACGACGACGAGTCGGAGCCACGTCCGCCACGAGAGCGGGAGGAGGAGCGACTCCGTCGCTCCCCGGGCGTCGTCCAGCGCGTCGACTGCGTCCCACGACATCTCGTCCGGTGCGACGCCCGCGGGCTACTAATACTGCCCGCAGTCGTCCGGTTCGAGCGGGGGGACAGCTACTTGCCCCCGCGGGGGAAACGAGCGCGTGACCGTGACCGTCCACGAGCGACGAACCCGGGACTGCCAGGCACGCCTCCGGGATGCGGGAGCGGCCGTCGCCGTCCTCGCACCCGGGGCGAACCTCCGATACCTCACCGGCGTGACCGAGACGCCCTCCGAGCGACTGTGCTGCTGTCTCCTCCCCTCGGACGGCGACCCCGTCTTCGTCGTCCCCGACCTCTCGGGGGCGCAGGTCCGCGAGGCGACGTGGGTGTCCGACGTCCGGACCTGGCGCGACGCCGCGGACCCGACGGCGACGCTCGAAGACGCAGTCGACGACTGCGTCGCCGACACGGGGGAGGTGCTCCTCGACGGGACGATGTGGGCACGCCACGTCCTCGCCGTCCAGTCCGTCGTCGGGGACCGCCCGTTCGGCCTGGTCGAGACGGCTCTCGGCCCGCTCCGCGCCCGGAAGGACGCGGCGGAACTCGACGCACTCCGCCGCGCCGGCGCCGTCACCGACGAGGTGATGACGGGACTGTTCGCCGACGCCGACTCGCTGCTCGGGCGGTCGGAGGCCGAACTCGCCCGCGAGGTGGAACGCCGCCTCGTCGACGCCGGGGGCGAGGGCGTCTCCTTCGAACCCATCGTCGCCGCCGGCCCGAACGGCGCGAAGCCCCACCACCACGGCGATCGGACGGTCGAACGCGGCGACCCAGTCGTCCTCGACTTCGGGACGCGCGTCGACGGCTACCCGAGCGACACCACCCGGACGGTCGTCCTCGGTGGCGACCCGCCCGCCGAGTTCGAGACGGTCCACGACGTCGTCCTGTCGGCACAGGCCGCGGCCGTCGAGGCAGTCGACCCCGGCGTCGAGGCCCGGACGGTCGACCGGGCCGCTCGCGAGGTCATCGAGGCGGCGGGCTACGGCGACGCGTTCGTCCACCGCACCGGCCACGGCGTCGGCCTGGAGGTCCACGAGGCGCCGTACGTTTCCGCCGACTCGACGACGACGCTCGAACCCGGGATGGTGTTCAGCGTCGAACCCGGGGTCTACCTGGAGGGGCGGTTCGGCGTCCGCATCGAGGACCTCGTCGTCGTCACCGACGACGGCTGTGAACGGCTGAACGACGCGCCGCGTGGCTGGCGCGTCTGAGCCGCGAGGGTGGCGTCAGTCGGCGGCGCCGTCGTCTCGTTCTCGTTCGTGGGCTGGTCCTCGACTGTTCTTCCGGAGGCGCCGTCCCCCGCCCTCTGCGGCGTCACTCGGTCGACCCGGCGAGCGGGAGGCGGAGGGTGACGACGCTGCCGGTCGGGTCGTTCTCGCCGAACGAGACGGACCCCATCGACTCGGAGACGATCCAGTTGACGAGCCAGAGACCGATGCCGCTCCCGTGGTCGAGCGGCGTCTCCCGGCCGTCGACCAGCACCTCCCGTTCCTGTCGGGGGATGCCCGGACCGTCGTCGGCGACGCTGACCTCGACCGTTTCCGTCTCCTCGTCGCGTCGAACCGTCACCTCGACCGTCGGCGACAGCGACGTGGTGTGGACGACGGCGTTCTCGAGGAGGTTGTCGACCGCCAGGCCGAGGAGGTCGCTCGACCGCACGGTCGCGGGGCCGTCGAGCACACGGAGGACGAACTCGGCGAACGGCTGTTCCCGGCGTGCCTCGGTGACGCGTTCGGTGACGAGTTCGACCACGTCGACGTCCGTGACGAGGTGGTCCGCCCGTCCGAGCGTCCGTTCGGCCTCTCGGACCTTCGTCGCGAGACCGACGAGACGTGTCGCCTTCGACCCGATGATTGCGGCGGACTCCTCGGCGACCGAGGGGTCGGCCGTGATGAACTCCGCGTGGCCCTGAACGACGTTCAGCTCGTTCCTGAGGTCGTGTCTGAGGACCCGATTGAGGACGGCGAGTCGCTGCTGGTGGCGGTGTGTGCGGGTGACGTCGCGGATGGTGACGAGGCGGCCGCTGACGAGGCCGCCGAGGTGTTCGAACGACGACTCGCGGAGTTCGTACCGCCGCCGGTCCCCCGCACGGTCGAGTTCGACCTCGGTCGGGAGGTCGTCGAGATGCGCCTCGAACCCCTCGAACGCCGCGAGGAACTCCTCTGCGGCCCGGTTCGTGTCCACCACGCGGTCCTCCTCGGAGAAGACGACGACGCCCTCGTCCATCGTCTCGATGACCGCGTCGCGGGCGACTTCACGAGCCACGGGGAGGGTGTCGAACACCTCCCAGTCGACCAGTGAGACGGTGAACACCACGCCGGTGACGACGAACGCGAAGGGGGTCGGGTCGACGTCCCGCGGGACGGCCCCGGCGAGGAACGCGGCGTTGGCGACCCAGGGGACGCCCGCGGCCGCGAGGACGGCGACTGCGTGTCGGGACCGGTCCGCCGAGACGACGCACAGCAGAACGAACAGCCCCGTCCCGGCGGCGAGGAGGAGGTACGAGTGGGCCACGTGGACCCAGAACCACGGACCGCGGACGGACGTCGCCACGCCGCCCTCGCCGCCCGAGAGGAGGACGGAGTGGCCGACGACGGCCAGCACCGCCGTCGCCGTCGGGACCACGAGGAGTGCGGCCGCCAGTCGTGGCGTCACGCGCGGGCCGCGCCCGGTGTACTCGACGGCGAAGACGAACCACGCGACCGGGACGTACGCGACGACGGCGAGCCTGACGTGCGCGAACCGGAGCCGGAGGGTCGCGTCGCTCGCGAGGAGTTCACCGCCGTAGCTGACACACCAGGTGGCGACGAGGAGCATCAACACCGCCAGCGGCGCCCCGGCGACGACGTCCCGCTCTCTAACCGCCGCGACGGCGACGCCGAGCGCGAGGGCGACGGCGACCATCAGGGGCACCGACAGCACTGGCCAGCCGTCGACGAACGGACCGACGACGGATTCCACGGTTACTGTGACCGCGGGCGTCGACCTGTTGAACCTGTCGGACACGCTATCAGTCCTGAGAGCGACCACGACCCCGCCACCGTCGTCGTCAGCAACCACGCGCACACCGTCGTGTCGTCACCCAAACACTCTCGTCGGCACGGGGTGTGTGAGAGAGCATGTCTCGACTCACTCCCGAGGACCGCGACAGACTCCGTGCGGCGTTCGACAGGCAACTCGACGTCGGCCTCCACGAGGGGGCCCAGTTGGCCGTCTACGTCGACGGAGAACTCGCCGTCGACTTCGCCGGCGGGACCGACGGCCGCGGCGGCGAAACCACCGCGGACA
>NZ_JBEPXO010000128.1:0-6746 GCF_041641895.1 Salinigranum sp.
TCTCTATCTGGCGCTCTCGACAGATTTAGTAGCCGATTTCGGGCTCGCCCTCCGTCCGTCCGTTCCCCTCTCTACCCGTTCCCCTCTCAGCTGTCTGTTACAGTCGTTCGAATATTGCACAACACTTTTTCGCCCGGAGCCCGTACCACCGGACACGATGCCGGACTCGATGTACGACCAACTCACCCAGGACCTGACGTGCGAGAGCCTCCTCGAGTGCTTCCACGGGCTCAAGGCGCTCGACCGGTCGGTGTTCGGCGTGCTCGCCCGACGTGACGAACCGCTCACTGTCGACGAGGTCGCCGACGCGGTCGACCGCGAGCGGTCGACGGCGTACCGCTCGGTGCAGCGACTCTGTGACGCGGGTCTCGTCGACAAGACGCAGGTGAACTACCCCGACGGCGGCTACTACCACGTCTTCGAACCGGCCGAGACCGACGCCGTCGCCGACCGGATGCAACGCATGCTCAACGACTGGTACGCCGAGATGGGTCGCCTCATCGGCGAGTACCGCGAGAAGTACGAGGACGCGCCCGCCACCGTCGCAGCCGAGCGGTAACGCCCGACTCCGACCCCGGCTCTGACCTCTCCTTCCTGCTTCGTTCCTCCGCGTCCCGACCCGGCGAGGAACGGCCGGAGCGTGGGGTCTGTGCGCCGACCGAGGCGGCTACTCGGCCCGTTCCTCCTCGAGTGCGCACAGGACCTCGTAGGCGTCGACCGCGTACGTCATCGCGGGACCGCCACCCATGACGACGGCGATCTTCAGCGCGTCGACGACCTCGTCGTGTGTCGCACCCGCCTCCAGCGCCGCGTCCGTGTGCCACAGGATGCAGTGTTCACACCGGACCGCGACCCCGATGGCCAGCGACATGAGTTCCTTCGTCTTGTTGTCGAGGACGTTGGTCCCCTCGGCGGAGTGGATGAACCCCGCGAACTGCTCTAGCTCCGGCGCCTCCTCCATGAGGTCGCCCATCGTTCCCTTGAACTCGTTCAGTTGCTCTGTGTAGGACATCGGACTGATATTGGGACGATGGCACAATTAAGCGATACGACGGTCCTCAGTTCCTAAGAACGCAGCCGCGACGTTGCTCACTCCTCGTGCCCGGGGAAGGCTCGTTCGCCCGCCTCGATTCTGACGTCGAGCCAGTTCTCCATCGGGACCAGCGGGCACTCGTAGGCGGGGTTGTACGCACACGTCGGGTTGTACGCCCGGTTGAAGTCGAGCACCCACCGTCCGTCGACGTGGTGGTGGTCGGGTTCGAGGTCGAGATACCGTCCCGCGCCGTACGTCTCCTCGCCGCTGGTCTCGTCGCGGAACGGGACCCACAGTCGGTCGCTCCCGTCCGCGGGGCGGTACGCCTGGAGCGTCACGTCCTCGTCTCCGACCTCGAAGCGGAACGCGCCCCACCGCAGGTAGGTCCGCTCGCCCTCCGCGGACGTCCCGACGGTCACCTCCTCGACGTCGTCGTGTTCGTGTAACGGGAGTTCGTACCGGTACGCCGGGTCCGGGTCGTAGTAGTCCAGCCCCGGGAACGACTCGCCGGTGAGTTCCGGCGGGAGCGGTGATCGGGGTCCCTCGCGGAAGAACCGCTCCTTCTTCGCCCGTTCCTGTTCGACCGCGTCCCGCCAGCCGGCCGGTGTGTCTGTGGTACTCATGGTAGTACAGTGGAGTGTCGAGTGGTATCAGTCGTTCGCCCGGGGAACGGCCTCGTTCCCCGTCTGATATTGTGTGCTATACACACTACAATCTTCCGGGTGGACGAGGTTGCGGGGCCGACGAGCGGTCGCTCCCTCGGCGACTGGCTGGACCACGAGACCCGCACGACCGACGCCGCTCCCGGCGCTGCTCGCGACGTTCGGACGGCCGTCGTCGCGTTCAGTACTGTTCCGAGTTCGACATACTGACCGACGACGAACCCGTACGGCCGGCTATGTTCGGACGCGCGAACTGTCGGAGGCTCGGAGCCGTCTGGGCGATCGCACAGGGACTGTTCGCCCTCGTCGCCCCGCGCTGGAGCGTCGAGGTCACGAAGCGACTGCTGGAGACGAACTACGAGAACGCGGACGAACTCGAACCGAGGCCGGCGTACCTGCGACAGGTGCGTGCGCTCGGGATCGGGCTGGCCGCGGCCGGTCTCGCGAACGTCGCGATGGACGTCGTCGCCGAGCGCGACGCGGACGGCGATGTGGCCGAATAGCGTCTCCGACTGGCCGGGCGCGACGCGGTCCCGTCGTCCCGTCGTGCGGGGCGTGGCACGTCGGTCGACCGGTGACGCCGCCCGCCCCGGCAGGCGGATTCAGCACCCTCGGCTGTGCCTCCGGTGACGTACTACGGACAGCCGCCGCGTTCTCGGTCGAATCCTTCTCCATACTGGGTCCCGACGGGACCGTCGACGAACCGCGCGTCCCCGGCGGTGTCGGGTGTCGAACGCGTACTCATGGCCGAATCACCCGACCAGCCCCAAGAGGCCAAGCACCCACCGGCCCACCTCGGAGGCGGCGAACAGCGCGCCTTCGGGACGCGAGAGCTGTCGGCCCGTCCACAGCGCCGCGACCATCACGACTGCCACGACGAGCAGCCACGCGACGCTCTCGAGGACGACCGGGGGGAACGAGAGCGGTCGGACCACGGCCGCCACCCCCATGATGCCGAGCAGGTTGAACACGTTGCTCCCGACGACGTTGCCGACGGAGACGCCGAGGCGGCCCCGGCCGATGGCGACCAGCGAGACGGCGAACTCCGGCGTCGACGTGCCCGCGGCGACGATGGTGCCGGCGATGACCGACTCGGAGATGCCCGCCGTCCGTGCCAGCGCGGAGGCCGCCGACACCATGAGGTCGCCGCTGACGAGGACCACCGCCAGCCCCACGACGAGAAGGATCGCGTCTCGCCCCCGGAACGACACCTGTTCGGTCAGTGCCGTCGGGATAGCCGTTTCCCGTCCCGTGGCCCCTGCGTCCGTCGCCACCGCTGTCGAGGACGCCGCCTCGGTCCCGCCGTCCGTGGCCGGGGCACTCGTTCGCAGTAGATAGCCCGTGTAGGCGACGAGCAGGGTCACGAGAAGCGCACCCTCCGCCCGCGAGACGGTCAGGTCGAGCATGGCTCCGGCGCCGAAGAGCGTGCTCGCGACGAGGGCGAGGCCGTCCCTGTGGACGAGCGACCGTTCGATGGGGACGACCCGGACCAGCGAGACGACGCCGAGCACGAACGCGAGGTTGTAGACGTTCGAGCCGACGACGTTGCCGACGGCGATGGCGCCGAAGCCCTTCAGCGCCGCGTCGGCCGAGACCACCAGTTCCGGCGTCGAGGTCCCCGCCGCCACGACTGTGAGGCCGATGACGAGTTCGGAGAGGCCGAACCGACGGGCGAGACGGACGACCGAGTCGACGAGCAGTCGAGCGCCCAGCCAGAGTCCCGCGACTGTCGCGACGAGAATACCGACCTGGACTGCCGTTCCGCCGGCGACCATGACTCGTCGGAGACGTGTCCCGTCGGTCGGATAAAAGCCAGCACTGCTCGTCTCGTCGTCGGGGTCGGACGTCCGGCGCTCCTGCCGCCTCCGCCCGCGGCCTCAGCGAGCGGGCGTGACGTTCAGGTTGCTCCGGAGCAGGTTCTCCGGGTCGTACGCCGCCTTGAGTTCCGCCAGGCGCGCGAGGTTGTCGCCGTACGCCATCTGGGCGCGTTCCTCGCCGGTCACGAACCCCGGGAAGCCGGGGTAAAACCCCTCGAGCGTCGCGTCCGACGCACGGAGGTCGTGCCAGGTCTCCTCGGCCCACGCGAGGTGGGCGTCGTCCGCGGCCGGGTCGTGCCACGTCGTGTCGATGGAGACGAGGAAGTCGGCGTCGCGCCAGGCGTACGCCGTCTCGTCCGTGGCGGCGTCGCTCACCGCGCCGCCGAGATGCCAGGCCGTCACCGCCACCTCGCGACCGGGGGCGGCGTCGCCAGCCGCCGCGATTCGGCCGACCAGGTCGTCCGACAGTTCCGAGGCGTACAGTGAGTGCCACGAGTACCGATTACCAGAGGGGAACATCTCGGTGGCAATCTCGTGGACGGCCAGGAACGGCATCGGAGCGCTGAGGTCCATCGCGGGCTCGCCTATCTCGCGGAGGGGCGCGAGCGCCGCTTCGCCGTCGGCGACGTCGCCGGCGTAGACGCCGAAGAACATCACGATGGGTGCGCCGTGGAACTCCGCCGGCACGAACGGGAACGGCGGGACGAACGTCCGGAGGGCCATCGAGGTGACCTCGTCGGGGGCGTCCGCGGCGTACTCGCGGTAGCGGCGGAACAGGTCGGCGGTCGTCTCCGCGTCGGGGGCTGGGTAGGCGACCTGCACGACTGCCACCTCGGGACCGAGTTCGAAGCAGTCGAACTCGAAGCTCGTGACGACGCCGAAGTTGGCACCGCCGCCTCTGAGACCCCAGAACAGCGCCGGGTTCTCGTCGGCGCTGGCGGTCAGGACGTCACCGTCGAGGGTGACGACTTCGGCGGCGCGGAGGCCGTCGACGCCGAGTCCGTGTTTCCGGCGAACCCAGCCGATGGCGCCGCCGAGCGTCGACCCGGCGACGCCGTTGTGGGCGGCGCTCCCGCAGGTGACGGCGAGACCGTGTTCCTGTGTCACGGAGAGGACGTCGCTGACGCGACAGCCCGCGCCGACCCGGACGGTCCGCGCGTCGACGTCGAGGTCGACACCCGTCAGCCCCGAGAGGTCGACGACGAGGCCGCCGTCGACGAGCGCGCTCCCGGTGACGTGGTGGCCGCCGCCGCGGACCGCGAGCGGCAGTTCCCGCTCGCGGGCGAAGCTGATGGCCGCGGCGACGTCGTCGGTCGAGGTGACCTGGACGATGACGGCCGGGAAGCGGTCGATGCGCCCGTTCCAGAGGGCGCGGGCGGTGTGGTACCCCTCGTCGTCGGGAGCGATGACCGTCCCTTCGACGGCGGTCCGGAGATCGGCGAGCGTTGCACTGTCGAGCGTCGTGTTCATGGACATAGACACCCGAGGCTCCGGCGGACCGGAACATCAGTACACTGTCACGTTCGCTCAGTTATTAAATCCCGTATGAGACGACGGCACAGGGCTCGGCTCCTCTCGCTCGGCTCTCTTCGTGTCCCAGCGGTGCCTCGCCCGGCAGGACGGACCAGCGTGGCTCGACGGGCGACGGCGCGTGGCGACCCGGGGACGAGTATTTACCATCCCGCCGCGAGGAGGGGAGACGAGTGAGTTCAGGTGTCTCCCTCGCCCCGATTCCGACTACTCACCCTCGCCGTGGCCGTCGTCATCGTCGCGGCCGTCGCGGCCGCACCGACGCCGCCCTCGCTGACCACCGCGGGCCAGTTCGCGCTCGCGACGATGGCGTTCGCCGCGATTCTCTGGATAACCGGGGCACTCCCGCTCGCACTGACGGCGCTCTGTATCCCCCTGCTCCTCGTCGGCTTCGGCGTCTACCCGTCGTTCGGCGGCGCCGTCGCGGGCTTCGCCGACCCCGTCATCTTCCTCCTCTTCTCGGGCTTCGTCCTCGCCGAGGCGCTCCGCCACCACGACGTCGACCGGCGCCTCGCGCTGGTGCTCATCGTCCGTTTCGGCACCTCCGCGCGGGGACTCGTCCTCGGTGCGATGGTGGCGACGGCGCTCCTCTCGATGGTCGTCTCGAACACCGCCACGGTGGCGATGATGGTCCCTGTCGTCGTGGGCGTCGTCGCGAGCGTCACGCCCGTCGTCGAGCGCGACGAGAGCGAGGGAACGGCGTCGAACTTCCAGGTCGCGATGCTCCTCGGTGTGGCGTACGCGGCGAGTCTGGGCGGCGTCGGCACCCTCGTCGGGACGCCACCGAACGCCATCGTCGTCGGCCAGCTGCGCGAACTTCTCGGCGTCGAGATAACGTTCGTCGAGTGGCTCGTCGTCGGCCTCCCGCTCGTCGTCGTCACCCTCCCCGTCGCGTGGGTACTCCTCACCTACGTCGTCTACCCACCCGGCGCGTACGACGTCCGCGAAGCACGAACGCGGGCCGCAGAGCAACTCCGGGAGATGGGTCCGCTCTCGACCCGGGCGCGGCGGACCGTCGCCATCTTCGTCGCCACCGCCTCGCTGTGGCTCCTCGGCGGCTTCGAGTTCCTCCTCGTCGACTTCCTCCCCCCCGTGTGGCGCGTCACGCTCTTCGGCGGCGCCGGGACGAGCGCCTTCGGAACGACCGGCCATCAGGGGCTGTTGTTCTACGTCGTCGTCGGCCTGCTCGCCGTCCCGGCGCTCGTCGTCACCGACGCCGTCGCGTGGGACGACGTCGTCGACATCGACTGGGGGACGCTGATCCTCCTGGGCGGCGGTATCTCGCTGGCGAACGCGCTCGCCGACACGGCGGCGACGACGTGGCTCGCCGAGGTGACGCTCGGTGCCCTCGCGGGTGCGCCGCTGGTCGTCGTCCTCCTCGCCGTCGTCGCCGGCACCGTCCTCGTGGGCGAACTCGCCTCGAATACGGCGATGGCCGCCATCCTCGCGCCGCTCCTCATCAACGTCGGCCCCGCCTACGCCGACGCACTCGGCACCTCGGCCACGTCGGCGTCGGTGATGCTCGCGGTGACGGGTGCTGTCGCCGCCAGCTACGGCTTCGCCCTGCCGGTCGCGACCCCCCCGAACGCCATCGTCTTCGGCGCGGGCTACCTCGACCGTGAACACATGCTCCGCGCGGGCAGCCTCCTCGACGGCGTCGTCGTCCTCTTGACGACGCTGCTCGCACTGGTGCTCGTCCGCTTC
>NZ_JBEPXO010000129.1:0-6615 GCF_041641895.1 Salinigranum sp.
GCGAGGTGCCTGTGATGACCGGGGACGGCGACGACGGCGAGGCGGGGGACGGCGACGACGACTGGTTCGAACGAGCACTCGAGGAGACCGAGGGGGACCAGGCGGACGCCGACGAAGAGGACGCCGACGAAGAGGACGCGGCCCGCGACGACGCGGAGCGGAGAGATACGGCGGGAGCGGGTGCGCAACGAGAGGACGGAGATGGAGCGGACAGGGGGGACGTCTTCGGGACGGACTTCGCGTCGGCGTTCGAGGACGCGCCCACAGTCGAGGGTTCGGACACCCCCGACAGCGCGGCCTCGGGACCGTCGCTCGACGCCCCGGACATCTTCGGCGGAACCGACGACGGCTTCGACGAGTCCGAGTTCGAGTCGAACCTCGAACGCATCGACGTCGGCATCGAGGGGCTGGACGAGATGATTCTGGGGGGCGTCCCGAAGCGGTCGATGATGGTCGCCATCGGCGCCGCCGGGACGGGGAAGACGACGTTCGGCCTCCAGTTCCTCGAGGAGGCGCTGTCGACCGACGGGCGGGCCGTCTACATCACCCTCGAGGAGAGCAGAGAGCGCATCCTCGACACCGCCGAGGAGAAAGGCTGGCCGTTCCGGGACCACGTCGAGGAGGAGCGCCTCGTCGTCGTCGACCTCGACCCGGTGGAGATGGCCAACAGTCTCGCCAGCATCAGGGGAGAGCTCCCGCGTCTCATCGACGAGTTCGGCGCCGACCGCCTGGTGCTCGATTCGGTGTCGCTACTGGAGATGATGTACGACCACCCCGCCAGGCGCCGCAGCGAGGTGTTCGACTTCGCCCGGTCGCTCAAGGAGGGCGGCGTGACGACGATGCTGACCTCCGAGGTCAGCGAAGACAACCCCTACACCTCGCGGTACGGCATCGTCGAGTACCTCGCGGACGCCGTGTTCGTCCTGCAGTACATCAGGTCGGCCGACACCCGCGAGACCCGCCTCGGAGTCGAGATACAGAAGATTCGCGACGCGAACCACTCGCGGGAGACGAAACCTTACGAGATAACGAACGACGGCATCAGCGTCTACCGCCAGGCCAACATCTTCTGAGAGGCGGCTCTGGCGGCGAGGCGTCCCGGAGCGGCGCCGACCGAACCGCCCGCGCCGACCGGACCACCCGTCGCGACGCTCAGCGGACGATAGTCACCGGGACCGGCGAGTTCCTGAGGACGTGCTCGGCGGTGCTCCCCAGCAGGATGCGCGAGACACCCTTCCGACCGTGGCTCCCCATTACGACGTGGTCGTGCCGTTCCTCGGCGATTACCTCCACGATAGTCCGCGCCGGTCGGCCCACCTCGGTCCGCGTCTCGTAGTCTCCACCCAGCGTCTCCCCCAGCTCCTCGAACAGGTCCCTGGCGTCCTGTCGGGCGTTCCGGTACCACTCCTCGGACCCCGACGGCACGAACGTTCCACTCCGCCCCGCGGTCACCGGGTCGATGACGTGCAGAAACGTCACCGCCGCGTCCGGCCACTCGTCGGCGACGAGTTCCACGGCCGAACGCGACTGGGGAGACCCGTCGACCGGAACCAGGATTCGCTTGCCCATGACCGACAGTACGAGACGTCCTGACCTAAATCCACGGTGGAAAACCGCCGTGCGGAACCCGCCTCGCTCCCGGTCGGGCCCGCGTCGCTCCTCCTCGGCGAATCCGCGTCACTCCCCGTGGCGGGTGACGCAGTTCGAGAGGCCGACGAGTTCGACGGGTTCGGAGTTGTCCGGCGAGTAGACCACCATCTGGCCCTTCTCCATGTAGGGCACCTTGTCCTCCAGCGTGGGCGGGATGTTGACGCTCTTGATGGCGTCCTCGTCGCCGAGGTTCAACACGAGCTTGGTGTTCACCTGCTTGAACACCGGTTCGGCGATGTCCTGTGGGTCCTGGGTGATGAGAAACAGTCCCAGTCGCTCCTTCCGGCCCTGCTTCGCGGCCTCGGTGAACTTCCCGACCACTTGGCGGGCCTGGACGTTGTCGGCGCCGGCGAGGAAGTTGTGCGCCTCGTCCATCCCCAGCACCAGGGGCGTCTCCTTGATGCGCTGGCTCCGGGGGTCGTTCGACAGTTTGTCGTCGATGACTACCGTCGCCACGGCCAGGACGAACATCTCCTTGGCCCGACTGCTGGAGAGGTGGTAGGTCGGAACCACGGTCAGACCGCCCGGCCGGACCAGGGTGTGGTCCAGGTCGGTGATGGGGCGGGCGTCCTGGTCGAAGACGCCGTTCGGAATCGAGCGGACGCGTCGCTTGACGGCGTCGTAGCTGGCCTCGTGAACCCGCCCGGACTCGTGGAGTTCCTCTTTCAGCCCTGGGTCGTCGAGGAACGAGAGGAACTCCCGGTAGGTTCCGTCGCGGCCGTACTGCCGGAAGAACCGGTCGAGCAGGGTCCGCAGGGCGCCGTACTGGTTCTCGTTGAGGCTCGCGCCGGCGATGAGCCAGGGCATGTCGTAGTCGTGGACGATGGAGAACGGGACGGTGAACGGAACCTGCTCCGCGCGATGGCCCGCCCCGGGATAGGAGGTGCCCGCTTCGCGCGGAACCAGCGCCACAGTGTCCTCGTGTCCGCCGTGTGCGATTCGCTCTCGCTCGAGCCGCCGCCGGTCGCCGTCGTCGAGCGCCGGGTTGTCGTCGTGCATCTGGGCGTACTCGTCCTGGGGGTCGAACTGGACGACTGCGGGGCTGACCGCCCGCCCGTCGTCCATCCTGTAGGTCCGGCCCTCGGCCAGGTACTGCCGGAGGACGTTCTTCGCGGCGTGGGTCTTGCCCGACCCCGTCCCGCCCGCGACGAGCGTGTGTCTGAACACGAGCGGGTCGCCGTCCTCGTAGTCGTCTTTCAGTCGGTAGTCGATGGTCGGCGGTTCGGCCGCGGTCCGGACCGTCTCGCCCCCGACCGACAGGTGGCCGAGGAAGACGCCGCTCTCGGGGATGTTCAGCCCCGTCTTGATCTGTCCGCCGTCGGTCGCCTCGGTGACGACGGCCCCCGGTTTCGGCACGCGGTCGGTGAGCCGCCGCTTCAACTCCCCGCCGTCGCGGTAGAGGACCGCCAGGGGGTCGAGCGTCGCCATGAACTTGTAGTCGCGCTCGGAGAACTCGTCGCGCCGCATCATCCGCCGGGCGTAGATTTCGGTCGCGTCGTCGGCGGTGAACTCCTGGGCGTACTCCAGGGCCGTGATGCGACAGAACATGAGTTCGTCGTCCGGGTACGGGACGAGCAGGTACTTCCCGAGGCGCACCGTCTCGCGGTTCCCCGTGGTGACGAACGCCCGCAGCGTCGTGTCGTCGCCGTCCTCGGCGACGCGGAGCCCCTGCGTCACCGAGAGCACGCCGAGTCCCCGGTCGCTCCCGGTCGGTTCGATGTCGTAGGAGTCGAACTCGGCGGCGGTCGATTCCGCGGTGTCGACGTCGCTCCCGGACTCCTCTCCCTCTCGCCGGTCTCCGTCGTCTCCCCCCTCCCCCTCGCCGTCCCCTGAGAAGTCGGTGAAATCACCGAGTTCGGACATGTCACAGGCCACGACGCCCCCCGTCATACTCCTTTCGGAGGGTCGGCCCGGTCGCTCCGCACGCCGGGGTAGCTTCGTCGGCCGATTCGACCGGCTCACGACGCCTGACTGGTCCGGTCTGTCACTACTCTTCCTTCCGGTCACTCCGCGGCCCGAACGCGTAGAGACCGTCCGCGGCGGAGACGTACACCGCGCCGTCGCCGAGAGCGGGCTGGGACTCGACGCCGGCCATCATCATATCCCCCTCGACAGTCTGGAACGGGAAGGGGGCCGACGCCCAGCGCTCGGTCCCGTCGACGGCGTCCAGCGCGTACAGGCGAGCGCTCTCCCCGGCGGTCCCGACGTACACCACGCCGTCGCCGACAGCGGGCGGGGCGACGGCGCCCGGGAGCTCCTCCCGCGACCACCGAACGCTCCCGTCCTCGGCCGCGAGCGCCGCGAATCTCCCGCCGGCTCCGACGTAGACCGCGTCGTCGTCTGCGGCGACGCCCGCAGGACGCCGCTCGAACTCGCGCGTCCACCGCGTCTCCCCGTCGTCGACGGAGAGCGCGTGGAGAACGCCGTCGGAACTGGCGAGGTAGACGCGGCCGGCGGCGACGACGGGGCCCTCGAAGGAGTCGCCGGGCACCCGGGCGCGCCACCGTTCGGTTCCCCGCGCGAGCGAGTGACTCAGCACCACGCCGGTCCCGTCCCACCCGGCCGAGACCACCACGACGGTGTCGTTCGCCACGGCGACGCGGTTCGCGCGCTTCGGGGGGTCGGCACTCCAGCGAGGCCGGCCGTCGGTCAGGTCGTAGCACTGGACCTGCGGTTCCTGGAGCGTCGCGTCGCCGTGGACGGTCCCCTGCAGCGGGACCACGAGGGCGTCCCCGGTCACGGTCGGGTCGCCGACGACTCGCTCGGAGTGGTCCTTGCTCCACTCGACCGCGCCGGTGGCCGCGTCGTACGCCGTGATTTGCCCGTTCACCGCGGCGACGGCGCGCCCGCCGGCGACGGCGGGCCATCCGGCGCCCGGTCCGTCGAGCGGTTTCGACCACTGGATGCGCCCGTCGCTCGCGTCGCGGACGACGACGTACGGGTCGCCGTACACCGGGTGGGCCGTCCCGGCGTCCGGCTCCCGGGTCCGGGTCTTCGTGACCGGCGCGTCGGGGTCCGCGCCCAGTTTCGCGTAGTGGACGAGTCGGCCGTCGGCGAGGACGGCCGGACCGCTCCGGACGCGCCGCAGGTGCCAGTAGGCGCGGCCGTCGTCGGGGACGCCGGACGACGTCGAGACGCCGGTGTGGCCGGCGTTCGCCCCGTACTGCGGCCAGCCTCCGGCGACCGGGAGGGGTTCGGGGCTCCGCGGCGTCGCAGTCGGACGGTCGGACGCGTCGGTATCGGCGCTCGACGGCGGGGACCCCGGCGTCTCGGCGGGCGCCCCGCCCGCCGTCGCGTCGTCCGGTTCGCGGGCGGCACACCCGGCGAGCAACCCCCCGCCCGCGGCCAGGGCAGCAAGCAACTGCCTGCGAGAGCGGCGCATGACAGCAGTCGTTCGCCCGACGCGGAATGTGCTTTGGGGTGTGGATTGCATTCGCACCCGTCGACGAACGGGGGTCGTTCACGCGGCCCGCGCACTCCTTTTACTGTTCGCGGTCCTACTCCCTCGCATGTTGCTGGTTCGCGGTCACGGCGGCGGAACGGCGCTGACTGGGACCATCTTCGAGCGCGGCGAGCGGGCGCCGTCGTTCAAAGGGGCTCCCGACGAGGACGCGCCGTACGTGTGGGTCTGCGACGAGTTCTACGAGGTCGAGAGTGGCGGGTCCTCGACGACGATCGACGGCCGCGACATCAACGTGGCGTTCGAGTCGCCGATGCCGCGGGGCTTCGACACGCGCGAGCAAGCGCTGGAAGCCGCCAAGGAGCACGTCCGAACCCAGTTCGCCCGGGTCGGCGTCCCGGCGAGCGACGTCAGCATCGAGGTCATCAAGGCCGAACCCGGTCAGTCCTGACCCGCAGGTGCGTCCGGGCAGAGAGTCGGGCCACCGGACGGCCGACTCACAGCTCCTCTCCCCACCTGACGTCGTCGTAGGTCCGTATCGACTCGGAGTCGAACCGCTCCTCGAACTTGCGGCGGAGCGCCGCCTTCTCGTCGCGCCCGATGCTCGCCAGTTCGTCGGCTTTCTCGATGGCGGGGGGCGGTCCCCGCGTTCCCGCGACGTCGCGGAGCACCTGCCTGGTCAGTCGTCGTCGGACGTCCTCGTCGCGGGTGACGCCGAAGGGTGCCTCGACTCGGTAACACAGGTCCCGTCGCGGGTCGTACACGACGAAGAACGTCACCTCGTAGTCGAGCGGGTCGAGGCGGCGGTCGATGCCCAGTGCGTCCCCGTCTGCGGCGACGGCCCGGTCGGCACCGCCGCGGGACCGGAACCACGAGGTGAACGTCAACTGGTCGGTCCGGCGGTCCTCGCCCGGGCGGGTCCGCCCGTTCGCGTCGGGGTCCCGGCGCTCTAGGAGGCGCGCGAACAGGCTCGTGTCGTCGGTCCAGGGGGCCTCGACGCCGTTCTCCCTGAGCGTCCGGGTGACGAGGCGGCCCGCCGGGTTCTTGACGAACCCGGCGACCGGAACGTCCCGTTCGACGAACGTCTCGACCAGCCTGATGTAGTTCTCGACGACCGACCGCGGCTTGGCCTCGCGGGCCAGGTCCCCGAGTTCCGGATCCCGGTCCTCCCACGTGAGCAGTTCTTTCGGGTAGAGCGGCCCGTCGAGCAACAGGAGGTCGGTCACCGCCTCGGCGTGTTCGAGGGCGTGGGAACTCTCTGCCAGGTACAGCGACAGCGCGTGGACGATGCCCTCGGCGAATCGGTTGATGCGGGGCGCCAGGAGCACCCGTCGCCGGGCGTGCCCCTCGTCGTACCTGACCCAGTCCTCGGCCGGGGAGACGGTGGCGTCGTCGGCGTGTACCGTCGCCACGAGACTCCGGGAGCGGTGGAGGTCGAGGTCCGTCGGGACGCTCGCCATCGCCGCCTGCGCCACGTCGAGCACCAGGCCGTTCTTGAACGTCGTCGGGTTGACGGTGCCCGAATCGAGTCCGTGGACCGTCTCGAACGGCGGGTCGACAAGCGC
>NZ_JBEPXO010000130.1:0-6587 GCF_041641895.1 Salinigranum sp.
GAGTCGAGCCACGGCCGGGCCGTCGAGCTGCTCGAACAGGTCGGCATCCCCGACCCCGAAGAACGAGCCGACGAGTACCCTCACCAGTTCTCGGGTGGGATGCTCCAGCGGGCGATGGTCGCACAGGCGCTCGCGGGCGAACCGGACGTCCTCGTCGCCGACGAACCGACGACGGCGCTCGACGTCACCATCCAGGCGCAGATTCTGAACCTCCTCCGGGACCTCCAGCGGGAGCGGGGGATGAGCGTCGTGATGATCACCCACGACCTGGGCGTCATCGCGCGGATGTGCGACCGCGTGGGCGTGATGTACGCCGGCGAAGTCGTCGAACGGGGCACCCTGTCGGACGTCTTCGAGCGGCCGGTCCACCCGTACACGCAGGGGCTGCTCGGGTCGATTCCGGACCTCCAAGAGCCCGCGCCGCGACTCCAGCCCATCGAGGGGAACGTCCCCTCCATGCTCGACGAGGAGATGGGCGACCGCTGTTACTTCGCCGACCGGTGTCCGAAGGCGATGGACGCGTGTCTCCACCGAGTCGAGGAGCGGGTCGTCGACGACGAACACGCGGTGCGCTGTGTGCTCGCCGACCGGGAGTTCGACGAGGCGGCGGCCCTCGACGACGACTTCTTCGAGGACGAGCAGGAGGTGCGCGCCGATGACTGACGGGATGGGACGGGGCGACGGTGGACCGCTCCTCCAGGTGCGCGACCTCCAGAAGTACTACTTCGAACAGGACACGCTCGTGGACCGCCTGCTGGGGAACGAAGCGCAGAGCGTGAAGGCCGTCGACGGGGTGAGCTTCGACATCCACCGCGGGGAGACCCTCGGTCTCGTCGGCGAGTCGGGGTGTGGGAAGTCGACGACGGGCGAGACGGTGCTCAGACTCCGAGCACCGACCGGTGGCGACGTCCGGTTCGACGGCGAGTCGGTGTACGACCTGACGGGGAGCGACCTCGCGCGGTTCCGCCGGCGGGCACAGATCGTCTTCCAGGACCCGTTTTCGAGTCTCGACCCCCGGATGACCGTCGGCGAAATCGTCGCCGAACCGCTCGTCGTCCACGACATCCCCGAAGACGCCGGGGGACAGGGCCCGCGAGAGTGGCGCCGCGAGCGCGCAGCGGACCTGCTCGAACGCGTCGGCCTCTCCGCCGCACAGGTCGACCGCTACCCGCACGAGTTCTCCGGCGGGCAGCGACAGCGAATCGGTATCGCCCGGGCCCTGGCGCTGGACCCCGACTTCGTCGTCCTCGACGAACCGGTGTCGGCGCTCGACGTGAGCGTGCAGGCGCAGGTGCTGAACCTCCTCTCGGACCTCCAGGAGGAGTTCGGCCTCACCTACCTGTTTATCGCGCACGACCTGAGCGTGGTGCGGCACCTGTGTGACCGCGTGGCCGTGATGTATCTCGGGAACGTCGTCGAACTCGGTTCCGTCGACGACATCTTCGAGTCGCCCGACCACCCGTACACGCAGGCGCTCTTGGAGAGCGTCCCGCGCGCCAGCGTCGAGGAACAGGGGCGCTACGTCGACACCCTCACCGGCGACGTCCCCTCGCCCCGGAACCCCCCCTCGGGCTGTCGGTTCCGGACGCGCTGTCCCGTGGTGATTCCCCCGGCGGAGATCGACATCGACCAGGAACGCTACCGTGCCGTGATGGACCTCCGCGACGCCCTGGAACGCGGTGACCTCGACGCCGAGTCGGTGTGGGAGCGACTCGACGCCGAGCGGGGTGACGAGGCGGCGTTCGTCGCGGACGTCCGCGAGACGTTCCTCGACGGACGACACCTCTCGGGGGCGAACGAGCGCGTCGTCGAGGAGGCGCTGACAGCGCTGGCACAGGGCGAGCGGGAGGAAGCGGCCGGCCTCCTCGCGGAGCGGTTCGAGAGCGTCTGCGAGACGGACCGGCCGACGCTGGGAACGGACACACACACCACGGCGTGTCATCTCGTCGACGGTGGACCGGCGGCGTCTCGGACCGAGGGGGTACCGGACACGAACTGAAAGACACTTCTACGCCCGACGAGTGGACTCGGTGTGACCCGTTATCGGAATCTCGTCCTGTTCTTACTCCTCGCAGCGGCGTGGGGGTCGGCGTTCATGGCCATCAAGGCCGGCCTGGCGTACTTCCCCCCCGTCCTGTTCGCGGCGGTCCGCTACGACGTCGCGGGGGTCATCATGCTGGCGTACGCGGTCTACGTGGTCGACGACCCGTTCCCGCGCGGGCGGACCCAGTGGGCCGTCGTCGCCGTCGGTTCGGTCCTGCTCATCGCGGGCTACCACGCCTTCCTGTTCGTCGGCGAGACCGACCCGGCCGTCACCTCGGCCGCCGCGGCGGTGCTGGTCTCGTTGAGTCCGGTCCTGACGACGGGGTTCGCCCGCGTCTTCCTCCCGGGAGAACGACTCACCGTCCTCGGCGTCGCCGGCCTCCTCCTGGGGCTGGTGGGCGTCGTCGTCCTCACACAACCGGACCCCAACGACCTCCTCGGCGGCGGTGCGGTGGCGAAGCTGCTGGTCTTCGCGGCCGCGGCCACGTTCGCGCTCGGGTCGGTCCTCACCCGGAGACTGGACAGCGACATGCCCATCGAGACGATGGAGGCGTGGTCGATGGTCGGGGGTGCGCTCGTGCTCCACCTCGTCAGCCTGGGCCTCGGCGAGTCGCTCGCCGCCGTCGTGTGGAGCGTCGAGTCCGTCGCGGCGCTCGCGTACCTCTCTATCGTCGCGTCGGCGGTCGGGTTCCTCGTGTACTTCGACCTGCTCGACCGCCTCGGCCCTATCGAGATCAACCTGGTCTCGTACGTCGCACCGGTGTTCGCGGCGCTCTCCGGGTGGGTCTTCCTCGCCGAAGTCCCGACGGTCTACACCGGCGTCGGCTTCGCACTCATCTTCGTAGGCTTCCTCCTCATCAAACACCGGACCGTCCGCGACGAACTCCCACGGCTCGGACGGCGCGGCGGCGCGTTCTTCTCGGGCGACGACTGAGGCGCGTCTCCCGTCGTCTGGTCTCAGCCCTCGTCGGTCGTCTCCGCCGCCGAGACTGCCTCGGCCTCGACGACTCGTCCGACCAGCGTCCAGCCGTCCTCGGTCTCTCGGCCGGCGAGGACGGCCGTGTTGTCCTCGGAGGTAGTGAAGCGGTACGTCCCCTCCTCGTCGACCCGGCGTCCCTCGGCCTGGAACTCCTGCTGGAAGAACTCGGCGCTGGAGAGTTCGAACACGCCCGTCGTGTCGTCGTCGAAGGTGAGACGGAGCGGGTCGGGGCTGACGTTGTACATCCGCTTCGCGACGCGGTTGAGTTCGGCCATGCTCCGCGCTGACGGCGTCAGCTCACAAAAACACCACGCGTCTCGGACCACTCGGGAGTCGGCATCGATTGCCGCGAGCTGTCGGGATATAGAATCGCACCCGATGTTCGTGAATAAAAGAGTCAGGGACGTCTGTGAAACGTTAGGTTCGGAGAGAGTCACTCGTGAAGTATTGACGTCGTTCCGAAACCGTCGCTGAAACGAACTGAAGGCTCGGGCGGTTATATACCGCTTTCACACGTGAGACCAGACGACGTCAGATCCATGCCCAACTCGTTGCACTCGGTCTCCCGCGAACACGCCTCCCGCCTCCGGGAGGTGGTACAGTCACAGTCCCTCCAACAGGGTGCTCGCCTGGTCGCCGCTCCCCTCCGCTTCGTCGGCTTCTGGGCTGCCGTCGCCCTCCCGTTCCTCTACGTGCCGCTGCTCTTCGGCGGTCTCCAGGGTTCTGAGACGCTCGCGTTCGGCCTCCTCCTGGCCGCGAACGCCCTCGCACTCGTCGTCGGACACGGTCACCGCCAGTAACGCTTCCGACCGAAAGCGCAAGTTTCAGTACGACTCGTTCCCGAGAGCGGATATGGGACTGAATCTCAGCAAGAAAGGAGTCGTCGGTGTCGTTCTCATGCTCCTCGGTTCACTCGCGTTCCTGCCGGGGCTGCTGCCCGCCTCCGGCCAGGCCGCGAACCTCGCACTGCTGCCGGCAGCGCTCCTCCTGACCTACGGTACCTACCTCGTCGGCACCGACGGTTCGGGTCGCCCCGTCTGAGCGACGAACCGACGACTGCGGACCGTCCGTCCTCTCTGCCCTCCCGAACACACCAGCGATCGCTGTCCCGTTCTCCGCCGCCGTCTCCGCAAGCGCCGGCGTCGCTGTGCAGCGAACGGAGCGTCGAGACTGCGTCACACGGGTCGAATCGAGAATCACACCGACCGAGAGAGGTCGGTGCGTCGGGGCGTGAGTGGGCCCCGTGAACTGGGTTGCGTGCCTGTTAGTTGGAATCGGGACCTGAGTAATAAATACACCTCTTCCCGTCTCGATAACGATAACGATGCGGCGTCCGACGGCGGCGATGCGGACCCGACCAGTCAGCGACGGTGGAGGTCGCCGTCACGTTCCTCGAGGACTCCCCGGTCGACGGCCCGCTGGACGACCCGTGACGCCTCCCGCTCGGTGAGGTCGTACGCGCTCTGCGCGACGGCCTCGGCCTCCGCGCGAGGAATCGGAAACTCGCGGTTCCGGAGGAACCGGAGGAGCTTGTGGTACACCCTGTCGAGGTCGGTCGAGGACGCCGCCTCTCCCTCCCTCACCGCCTCGTTCTCGTCGTGGTCACCGCCTCCCTCCGCCGTCGACTCGTCCACTCCCTCCGCGTCCGTGTCGGGCGAGGAGTCGGCTGCTGGGGACGTGGCTGTCGGCGGGTCGTCCACCTCGACGGCGTCGTCAGTGTCCCCGACGGCGTCGATTTCGTCGTCTGCCGCCGTGTCGGGGTCGGCCGTCTCCGACGCCGGACGGTCCGTCGACGCCTGTTCGGCGAACGTGACCTCGGGCTGTGTCGGGTGGCCGTCCGGGTCGACCGGCCCCCCACTCGACGCGTCGGTCGGGTGGTCGTCGGCGGTGGACGTCTCGGTCGGCGGGAGTCGGTCGGCCGTGACGACCGCGAGTTCGACGTCGTCGACGAGCGGCGAGAGGACGTTCGTGAGTTTGGTGTGACACCGGTCACAGAGGACCACCCGAGGGGGCTCGGTATCGACGGTTCGAGGCCGCGCCTCGTACTCCGAGAGTGCACCCGTCGCCCCACAGAAGTAACACGACCGCAGTTGGACCATACGCCGGCAACGACCAGGGGAGTGCTAAACGTTTCGGGAAATTTTATCGAATGTGATATTCAGGCGCTAACACCTTTACCCGGCGTCCACCTGCCTTCACACAGAACTGACCGGGAGCGACGTAGTCCCGAGAGAAGATTCAAGCCTGCCAGAATGAACGAGACGCCTGCGACCGGGGACGACGCGAGTGGGGACGACCCCCACCCAGCGGACGTACCGCTCCGTCGGGTGCTGGCGACGGCGGACGTCTCGCTCCTCGCGGCAGTCGTCGAGCGCTTCTGGGAGGACAGAGGATACCGGACCTCGCGGACGAAGCGGGGGGACAACCGGTTCCTCCTGGTCCGCGACCCCGCGGGCGACCCGACCCACGTGGTGTGGCTCGACCCGTCCGCGCGGGCGGCGCCGAAACACGTCGCACGGCTCGGCCGGATGGCCACCTCGTTCGGCGACGCGGAGGCGACGGTGGCGACCGGACGCGACTACGACAGCGCCGTCTACGCGGCCGCCGAGGAACACGACGTCGAGTGTCTCGCCGACGAGCAACTGGTGACGCTGGTCACGAAGGCAGGGCTGCAGGACGTCGTTCGGGGGCACGCGGCGTCGCCGCAGCGGAACGCCGTCGCCGACGGCGGGGCGACTCAGTCCTCCGCGTTCGAACTCCAGCCCCCGGCCGACCACCCACTCGCCGTCCGGGCGGGGCTGGTCGTCGGCGGGACGGTGCTCTCGCTGGCGGCGGTGTGGGTCGGGGCCGCGGAGGTGACGGCGCGACTGCAGACCTGTACCACGGGGTGTTCGCTCCTGTGGCTCGCGAGTTTCCTCCCGCTCCTCGTGATGCTGCTCGGGAGTTTCGCCGTGGCCGTGGGCGTGTTCGACTGAACGACCCGCGGGTTACGGCTTGTGCGTGAACAGGACGACCTGGTCGTCGTGAGTCGTCGTACAGAGGTCCAGCGGCATGCTGAGTTCGAGGCTGTTGAACTCGTCCTCACAGACGACGAGGTCGTCGAAGGACTCCCCACAGGCGGGGCAGGTGATACTGACCGTGTTCCGGTAGCGTCGGATGCCGCCGGCGGTCTCCTGGACCGTCAGCGACGAGACCATCTCGTCGAAGTCTTCCATATCGGGGGAGTGACGCGTGGTGACATAAACCTCGGGGGAACGCCCGGTTCCCCCGGGGCTCAGGGTTCGCCCGTCGCCCACTCCTCGTCGCCGAACGCCGGGGGGAGGGAGGCGCGGTTCGAAGTCGAGAACTGCATCGGGGCGCCGGCGGTGGCCCGTTGGCGGGAGTCGCGAGTCTGGCCGGTGGCGTCGACGTCGGTGCGGTCTGTGGTCGATGTCGCGTCGGTCGGGTGGGGTGTTGTGCTCATTCGTGGGGGATCGGAACGGGACGGTCTGGTGACGATGCGCGCCGGGAGGGAGAGGAGAATCAGTCGCGTACGCGTACTTCGGGCATCGTCGTTCACTCGAAC
>NZ_JBEPXO010000131.1:0-6232 GCF_041641895.1 Salinigranum sp.
CGCCCGCCGCTGCAGGTCATCGGGACCGCCGAGGACGCCGACTACGCCGCCGGGGTGTACATGCTCACCTTCCGCAACCGGGTCATCTTCGCCGCCGACACGACGGTGAACCTCGACCCGACGGCGGACGTCCTCGCCGAGATAACGAAACACGCCGCCGAACTGGCCCGGAGCTTCAACGTCGAACCGAGCGCCGCGCTGCTGTCGTACTCGAACTTCGGGTCGGTCGACAACGAGGGCACCCGGAAGCCGCGCGAGGCGGTCCAGATACTCCACGAGGACCCCGAGGTCGACTTCCCCGTCGACGGGGAGATGCAGGCCGACACGGCCGTGGTCGAGGAGATTCTAGAGGCGACGTACGACTTCTCCGAACTCGACGACCCGGCGAACGTCCTCGTCTTCCCCAACCTCGAAGCGGGCAACATCGGCTACAAACTCCTCCAGCGCCTCGGCGGTGCGGAGGCCATCGGCCCGATGCTCGTCGGCATGGCGAAACCGGTGCACGTCCTCCAGCGCGGCGACGAAGTCAAGGACATCGTCAATCTGGCCGGCGTGGCGGTCGTCGACGCACAGGGCGAGTAAGCACGCTTTGGTCCAGGTTTTGCGGGAGTGGTGCGAGACGGCGAAGCCCGTCTCGACTGTCCTGCGGGCGGCCCGTGTGCCGCCCGCAGACGCGGTGAACGACCGGAAAAGCTGGTCGTTCGATCTGGCCAGCGTGGCGGTCGTCGACGCACAGGGCGAGGAGACGACCCCGTATCCCGGCCCGCTCACCACCTCATCGCTCGGCGTCGACTACGTCCAGGTCGTCGTCGACAGTGAGCGAGAGCGTGTCGCCGTCGACCGAGAACGTGAAGCACGCCTCGAACGGTTCGACCGACCGGACGTCCTCCTCGTAGTCCATGTGGACGCGATCGACGGCGGCAATCGCGTCGCGGGAGGGGGCGACCGGGTTGAGGCCGTGAGCGGTGAGGAAGTGGAGCAGTCTGGTGTCCGAGACGAGTTGCAGGACGAACGGCCCCTGGAGGTCGTTGATGCAGTTCGGACAGTCCGCGGTGAACTGGACGGCGTGGCGGTTCCCACAGCGGTCACAGACTCCTTCGTCCGCGTGCGCCTCACAGACGGACACCGACTCCGTGAGTGCGGCCGAACAGCGCGAACAGACGCCCCCCGCCTCCGCGAGGAACTCGAGGTTGGCCCACGTCCACGCGGCGACGTACACCTCGCCGGCCGTCCGTCCCTGGACGCCCGCGGGCGGGAGCGGGAGGCTCCCGAGGTACCCCGACACGGGCGCGTCGGGGACGCCGCTGGGTGACTGGTCTCTCCCCGGACAGGCCGTGCAGTACTTCAGAATCCGGTCCTGGCGGTAGCTCACCTCGATGGGTGCGCCGCAGTAGTGACAGGGCTGGTCGAGGCGGGTCCGTTCGACCACGGGCGCGTCGGTCACGGCACCGGAGAGGACGGCCTCGACTACCCGCCGGCCCGCCTGACGCAACTCGTAGCCGGCCGTGGTCTTGTCGACGAAGTGACCCACCAGTCGGTCGAGATGGTAGTTGAACCCCCCGGAGTCGTCGGCGTCGACGCGGTCGAACAGCGCCGAGAAGGAGACCGGACGGTCGGCCTCGCCGAGGGCCTGCAGGATGCTCAGCCGCGTCTCGTTCCCGAGCGTGGCGAACGCCTCGTCGGGCGAGAGTGTGTCCGCACGGTTCTCCGCCGTCATCACTGTGAGGGACGGGCGCACACCTCAAAGGTCTGTGGTCGGCCGACGGAGTCGCCGTCACCGACCCGTCGGACCGGTTCGGGCGAACTCGAGCCACGCGATGCCGACACCGAACCCGGCGAAGGGTGGGGCGGCGATGAGCGCGAACGTCGGGAGGTCCGCGGGCGAGTGGGTCGCCGCGAGCGTCACGACGGCGAGCGCGACGAACCCGCGCTGGCGCGCGGAGACGTACCGGGAGGTCGCCTCGGCCCGAACGACCGCGGCGAGGGCGGCCGGGAGGGCGACGCCGACGCCCACGCTGAGCGGGAAGACGAGGACGAGTTCCGCGACGCCCGTGGGGTCGACGGCCGACGCGAGCGGGACGCCGGTCGCGCCCGTCCGGAGGGTGAACAGCGCAGGCAGGGCGGCCGTCCCGACCAGCACGCCGGCGGCGAACCCGCCCACCGCGACGGCGAGCGGAACGACGGCCCGTGCGGGTCGGACCCGGCGGTCGTGGACGAGACGGACGGCGACGGCGAGTGTCGTCGCTGCGAGGCCGCCGAGGAGACCGGCTTCGAGCGCGAGACGGGGCGTCGAGAGCGGCCCGGTCGGGTCGACGCCGCCGGCCGCCTCGACCCACGCCGAGAGGTCGACCGACGCGGCGACGAGCGTCGCCGTCCCCGTGGCGAGGAGGAAGCCGACGACGAAGACAGCGGCGAGCAGACGGGGACGGTGGCGGAGTGCGGTGCCGAGCGGCGAGTGTCGTCGCCCGAGCGGCGTTCGAACGGGGACGGCGTCCGAGTGCATTCGGGCGAGTCTCCCGGGCGGCACCTTGTCAACCTTCTCCCGGGACGACCACGGACGCGACGGGGGTGGCTCGACGAGGACGTCGCTCGACAGCAGGGTGTCCGGATACTCGTCGCCGAGCCTCGTCAGTGTCGGACTCCTGTCCGGCAGAACGGCCTCGACGGTCGGGTCGGCCGTCGGTCCTCAGTCGCTCCCCGCACGGTCGAACCGCGACGGCGGCGGGTACTGTGGCTCCGCCGCCTCGGTGGACCGACCGAGTTCGGCCGGGATGACACAGCGGTCCGGCTGGCGGTTGACGTGGGTGTACTCCGCGGGCGCGTTCGCGAGCGGATGAGCGGGGTTGTCGCGGGAGTCGATGCGAGCGGCGCGGAGTTCGCCGAACCCGGCGATGCGCGCCTGGATGCCCCGCCAGTGGTGTTCGCTCCCGTCGGGAATCGAGGGTCTGCGCCCCGGACACCACCCGGGCTGGCGTGTCTCGAGCACGGCGCTGTTGACGTTGCCCGCCAGGTCGTCGTGGTCGACGAGGACGCCGACGAGCGCGTCCGGCGGCGCACGGGCGGCGAGGACGTCCAGCCCCAGGTGGAGCGCGCGGTACTCGGCGACGTTGTTGTCGGGCGGCGTGTCGGGGAGCGCGATGCGGGCGACGCGTGTCCCGTCACGGGCCTCGATGACGGCGCCGAGACCGCCACCGTCCGGCCGGTAGGATCCGTCGGTGGCGACGTAGAAGTGGCGGTGGTGGGTGCGCGGCGGGTGCGCGATGTGCGGTGTCGGGGAGTCGTCGAACAGGTCCCGAAGGGTCTGACGGCCGTGAACGGCCATACTCCGGTTTGGCAACGGGACTACTTAAACGTACGCCAGCGAGCGACGCCGGCACCGACGTGGTACGTTCGCTGACCGCCGGCGTCCCGGTGCCGTACCACGTGTACCCATAGCATATATACCAGCCCTGCGCAAAGGAGGCGTATGACTGCTGACGACCGACTCGACAGGCGGGCGTTCCTCAAACTCACTGGCGGGGCAGCGGCGACGGCCGCGCTCGCCGGGTGTAGCGGGACGGGTGGCTCTGGAGGGGAGTCGACCGAGTCCGGCGGCGAGACCAGCGGCGACGGTGGCGGCGAGTCCACGGAAACGGCGACGGAGACGTCGGACTCGGGTGAGAGCGAATCGTCGGGTGACTTCCCCGTCACCATCGTCCAGGGCAACATGCCCTCGGGGCTGGACCCCCACGACCACCGCGAGACGCCGACGGACGTCGTGATGCTCCACGCGTACGAGGGGGTCCTCACCCGGACGGCGGACGGGACCATCACCGAGGCGCTCGCGACGGGGTACGAGCGGGTCGACGGCGAGAACACGGTCACGTTCACCATCCGCGAAGGCGTCTCGTTCCACAACGGCGACACGCTCACCCCGGGGGACGTCGCCTACTCCATCAACCGCATCGTCCAGGAGGACGTCGGCTTCGCCAGCCCACAGCGCGACCAGTTGGCGGGCGTCACCGGCGCCGAGGCGACAGACGACACGACCGTCACCGTCTCGAACGACGGCCTCAACCCCATCGTCTTCTCCGAGTTCGCCACCTACTGCGACGTGATGCAGCAGAGCTGGGTCGAGGAGCGTTCGAAGGCCGAGGTCGGACAGCAGATGAACGGCACCGGCCCCTTCCAACTCGACTCGTACACCGAGGACGAGGAAGTCGTCTTCACCCCGTTCGAGGACTACTGGGGTGAGTCGGTGGCGGTGACGGAACTGACGTTCCGCGCCGCTAGCGAGGCCGGGACCCGGGTGAACCAGCTCCTGCAGGGCGAGGCCGACGTCGTCGTGAACGTCCCGCCGCAGGAGGTCCAGCGGGTCAACGACAACTCGAACACGCGAATCGCCGCGGCGCCGAGTACGCGCATTATCTACAACGCGATGCGCTACGACGTCGAGCCGTTCTCCTCACAGCAGTTCCGCCAGGCGATGAACTACGCCATCGACCTCGACAGCATCGTCGAGAACGTCCTCGGCGGGTTCGGGTCGCCCACCGGACAGCCGACGCTCGAGGGCTTCGTCGGACACAACCCCGACGTCGAGCCGTACCCGTACGACCCAGAACAGGCCGCCCAGCTCGTCGACGAGAGCGGCCACGCGGGCGTCGAAATCGAACTCAACACGCCCGTGGGTCGCTACCTGAAGGACCTCGAAATCGCCCAGGCGGTCGCGGGCTTCATCGACGAACTCCCGAACGTCTCGGCGACCGTGCGCCAGCGTGACTTCGGGTCGCTCGTCGACGAACTCCTCACGGGGAACATCGAGGACAAACCGCCGTGGTACCTCATCGGCTGGGGTGAAGCGACGTTCGACGGGGGGCTGGTGATGACCGCCCTCCTCACCAGCGACGGCGCGCTCACCTCGTGGAGCAACGAGGAGTTCGACTCGTTGCTCGCGGACGCGGGCAACCAAGCGGGCGACACGCGCGAGGCGACGCTCCAGGAGGCGAACGCGCTGGCCCACGAGCAGGCGCCGTGGATCTTCCTGAACCGTCAGTTCAGCGTCTACGGCGTCTCCGAGCGTGTCGCGTGGGAGCCCCGGAGCGACGAGCGTATCGACGCGTCGGCGATGACACCGAAGTAGGTCACCGATGTCGCTGGCCAGGTTCCTCGTCAAGCGTTCCCTTCAGGGTATCCTCGTCGTCTGGGGGGTCGTCACGGTGGTGTTCGGCCTCCGCTTCATCTCGCCGGGCGACCCCGCGAACGTCCTGCTCCCCCCGGACGTCGACCCCGCCGTGCGGAGACAGGTCGTCGCCGAACTCGGCCTCGACAAGCCGCTGCACGTGCAGTACGTCGAGTTCGTCGCCGGCATCCCCGTCGGGGACCTCGGCCTCTCGCTCGTGACCCGCACGCCCGTCACCGGCCGGGTGCTCTCGAAGGTGCCGGCGACGCTCGAACTGGCGGTGGCCGCGACGGTCGTCGCCGTCGTCATCGCCATCCCGCTGGGGGTGGTGAGCGCGACCAACCGCCACGAACCCGCGGACTACGGCGCGACGCTCTTCTCGCTGCTCGGCATCTCGACGCCGAACTTCTGGCTCGGCGTGATGCTCATCATCGTCCTCGCGGTCCAACTCGACCTCTTCCCGACGAGCCAGCGACCCATCGGCATCGACGGGGTCGTCGGCCTCCTGGTCGCCGGCCGGGTCGAGGCGGCGGCCGACGGGCTGTTGCGGTGGACGTGGCACATCACGCTCCCCGCCATCACGCTGGGAACGTACTTCACGGCACTCATCACCAGGCTCACCAGGAGTGGGATGCTCGACGAACTGGGGAAGACGTACGTCCGCGCCGCCCGCGCCAAGGGGCTCCCCGAGACGCTCACGCGCTACCGACACGCGCTCCGGAACACGCTCATCCCCGTCGTCACCGTCGTCGGCCTCCAGTTGGGGACGCTCATCGGCGGGGCGGTCATCACCGAAGCCGTCTTCGCCTGGCCGGGACTGGGGACCCTCATCATCAACGCCATCAACGCCCGCGACTGGCCCGTCCTGCAGGGTTCGCTCATCATCGTCGCCGTCGGGTTCGTCCTCGTGAACATCCTCGTCGACACGCTGTACGCGTACGTCAACCCACAGGTGGCGTTCGACTGATGCGCGACGACCTCACCACCCGCCTCCGCAAGGTGCTCTCCGCCGCGGTGTCGCCGCGGACGCTCCGGAGCCTCGAACGCGAACTCCGGCGGAACACGCTGGCGAAA
>NZ_JBEPXO010000132.1:0-5956 GCF_041641895.1 Salinigranum sp.
CAGCAGGTCCGGATTCGCGCGTACGGCCCGGCCGAGTTCGAGACGCTCCTCGCCGACGCCGGGTTCGCCGTCGAGTTCGTTCGGCCCCGGACGTTCGTCGACGGCGACGGGGAGGACGGACGCGCGCTGGTCGCCGTCGCTCGACGGACGTGAGCGGAGCGGTCGGTCACGCCTGCGGGGTGGTCGGTAGTCGGTGCGTTGGAGGCGTTCACACCTCCACGGCGGCGCCCAGTTCGGGTGCGGTGGCGTCGACGCCGTCCGCCCGCAGTTCCGTCGCGAACGCCTCACACCGGTCGCCGTGGACGACGAACACCCGTTGGTCCGCGTACGTGTCGAGGAAGGAACGGAGTCCTCCGGCGTCGGCGTGGGCCGAGAAGTCGTACGACTCCACGCGCGCGCTGACGGGCATCACGCGGCCGTCGAACTCCGCCCGTCCGGTGTCGAGCAGTCGGCGGCCGGGTGTCCCCGCCACCTGGTAGCCGGTCAGCGTGACTTTGTTCGTCGGGTTCGCCCTGATGGCGGGGATGTAGGTCATCGCCGGGCCGCCGGAGAGCATCCCGCTCGTCGTGACGATGGCGGCGTTCTGCTCGGCGATGCGGGTCCGCTGGCCGTGGCTCGTGACGAACCGCGCGTGGGCGGCCGCCCGGTCGAGCGCGTCGGCGTCGCGGACGAAGTCGGGGTGCCCGCGGAGCATCTCCGTCACCCGCTTGCCCATCCCGTCGACGTAGCAGGGGATGTCGTACGCCTCACAGACGAGGAGCATCTCCTGAGTCCGCCCGATGGCGAAGGCCGGGACGACGACCGTCCCGCCCTCCCACAGCGTCTGCCGGACGCTCTCGACGAACCGCTCTTCGACCGCCCGCCGGGGGTCGTGGTCGACGTCCGAGTAGGTGCTCTCACACACGACCACGTCAGCGTCGGGACGGTCGGTGGAGGCCGCGACGACGCGCTGGTCCTGGGTGTGGAAGTCGGCCGTGTAGAGCAGTCGGGTGTCGCCGTCGTCCACCAGCACGTGGGCGCTCCCGGGGATGTGGCCCGCGTCGAAGAACGTCACCTCGTGGCCCGCCGCCACGAACGACTCCCGGTAGCCGTGGGTGTGAGACACCTCCGTCACGCGCTTGACATCGTTCTCCGTGAACGGGCAGCGGTAGCCGCCACCCTGTCCACCTGACCCGCGCCCGTGTCTGCGATTCGCTGGCCCGTGGAGCTTCAGTGTGTCTCGCGCGAGCGTGAGCGCGAGTTCCATCGTGGGGGGCGTCCAGTGGATCGGCGGGCGGTCCCGCCCCGACAAAAGCGCCGGAACGACGCCGACGTGGTCGAGGTGACCGTGGCTGACGACGACGGCGTCCGGGTCGGGGGTCGCGACGGGGAACTGCGGCGGGTTCCCCGACAGCAGTCCGTAGTCGAGGAGGAGCGAGTCGTTGACGAGAAGCGCGCTCCGCCCGACTTCGCGGACGCCGCCGAGGAACTCCAGTTTCATCGGCCGACGGTTGCGGCTACACGCGCTTCCGTCCGTCGGTTCTCCGACCGCTCAGTTTTCGATTGTGAAAATTCGACACGCCTCCGCACCGGAGCATACGAGACCGCTACCGCGCCGCTTTTTAAGTACCGTTTAAGTAGAGTATATGTGTACAGTATCACTGCTGAAAATCGGCGAGGCAGATTTTAATAGCTCAATCTGGAATCAGCGCTCAGGCACGGTCGACCGAGGGAGAGCAGTGGGATGGCCCGCTGGGCGCGCACCGTGTGCGTCGATCGGACTCTCGTGTTCGGTCAGAACGTGCAGAGAAGAACGACAATGAACTTCAAGCAACTCTTCACGGAAGACCGCGCAGTGAGCCCGGTCATCGGCGTCATCCTCATGGTGGCGATCACGGTGATCCTCGCGGCCGTCATCGGGACGTTCGTGCTCGGCCTCGGCGACCAGGTCTCCGAAAGCGCACCGCAGGCACAGTTTACATTCGACTTCGACGGTGACGACGACGTCAACATCACCCACGATGGTGGTGACGCCATTGAGGCGGGTGACCTGAACATCACCACGGGAACGGCAATCGATATTAACGACGACCCGACGACGTCCTACACGGCTGTCGGTGCTAACAGCGTTGCACTTGACGCAACCAACGGCTTCGGCAGCGGAGACACAATCAGTGCTGGGACCACTATCTACGTCCGAGCAACTGGTTCGTTCGGTGGAGAAACCGTCCGTGTCGTTTGGAGCAGCCCGAACAGCGACAAGACCGCGACCATCGGCCAGTTCCAGACGTAAACATGGATTTCAAGCAACTGTTCACGGAGGACCGTGCTGTGAGTCCGGTTATCGGCGTCATCCTCATGGTGGCGATCACGGTGATCCTCGCGGCCGTCATCGGGACGTTCGTCCTCGGGCTCGGTGACCAGGTCTCCGAGAGCGCACCCCAGGCACAGTTCGCGTTTGACTTCCAGACGCAAGGCAGTGGGACCGACGTCGTGAACATCACTCACGATGGCGGTGACTCGATTCCTGCTGAGGACCTGAGCGTCAACGTCAATAGTACGACCGCGTGGGCCGCGGACGGCTCGGGAACGTGGAATAACGACGGTGGAAACTGGACGAGCGGGAACGGCGAAGTGTCCGCTGGGAAGTCACTTGGTCTCTCGCTGTCGAGCGGCGGTGCGTCCGACGGTGACGCTGTCCGCGTCGTCTGGGCGTCGTCCAACTCCGACAAGACTGCGACCATCGGTCAGGCCGAGTTCCAGAGCTGATCGCGGACCGACTTTTCGGATTTTTCACCACCGGTGAGAGACATCTCTCAACCCTTCTACTCTTATTTCTCGTACCGCCGCACCTGAAACGCCTCGTACCCCCCATAGGCGACCTCCAGCGCGCCCATCCACCAGTTCCAGCGGTTCGCCACGCGCTCGTCGGGCGCGTCCTGCAGGTTCTCCACGACTTCCTCCACCGTCAGCGGCGCACCACGGTCTTGTGCCGCCTGCCCCGAATCGGCCAGGTCCATCGCCTGCCGGACCACCACGCGGCGTTCGGCGTCGCTCCCCGTGAACGTCTCTCGGAGCGCGCGGTCGAGTTCGGACTCGTTCACAGCGGGGAGAGGAGTCGACGACACTTCACGCTTCGTGGGTGACCGCGCGAGCGGGGGCCGTCGGTCTCAGCCCTGCTCTCGTTTCAGCAGCGTCGACCCGCTCGGGACGCGCTCGAAGCCGAACCGTCCGTAGAAGTCGACGAGGTCCGGACGACACTCCAGGAGGACCTGTTCGACGTCGGCGATGCCCGGGTGTGCGCAGAGTTCCTCGACCAGCCGCGTTCCCAGTCCCCGGCCGCGATAGGGGACGCCGACGACGACGTCCTCGACGAACGCGCGGTACTCGCGGTCGGTGAGCGCGCGGGCGAAACCGACCACTTCCGTGTCCCGGGTCCGGCCGCTGACCACCTCGCGGACGAGGCAGACGACGACGTCGGTGTGGTCGAGCATCCGGCGGACGCCGTCGGCGTCGCGGTCCGCGGCCCACCCCGTCGAGCGGAGGAGACGGACCACGTCGCCGAGGCTACCGTCGGGAACCTCGTAGGCGACGTCGACGTCGATGTCGCGTGTCATGGTCGCGTCGTCGGGCGGCGGACGTATCAAACGTCCGTTGAGAGTCTCAGTCGGGATAATCGTCGCCGGCGAGAGGTCGGCGAAGCGACACCGCCGACGGCGCGGCGACCCCCCGCTGGCTGGGGGCGTGGCTGCGGGGAGAGACACCGGTCGCTCGGAGGACGGAGACCGTACCGTCCGGTCGAACCCGGCAGTGCTACGACGGGCCCACGTCCGACGCCCGAGAGAACGAAGAGTGCAGGCGAGCGCGGGCCCTCAGTTCGGCGTCGTTGCCTCGGCTTCCGCGTCGGACGCCTCGCTCGCGTCGTCGGCCGCCTCCTCGCTCGCCGCGAGCGACGTGTCGAGGCCGTCGACCGGGCGGTCCGGGTTGCCGATGTCGCCGAGGCCGAGCTGGTAGTCGTCGTGGTCGACGCCGTCACGCAGGCTGGTCCGGCCGCGGTGGACGCTCACGGCGTCGTCGAGGTGCAGTTGGACCGCCTCCAGCAGCGCCTCCGCCTCCAGCGGCTGTCCACGCGCCTTCAGCTCGTCCAGCGAGGCGTCGTCGGGGACGTCGAACGCTCGCTGGGTGATGATGGGGCCCTGGTCGAGGTCGGTCGTGACGTAGTGGGCCGTGACGCCGGCGACGCGGACGCCCTCCTCCTTCGCCTGCCGGTAGGCGGCCGCGCCGGGGAACGACGGGAGCAGCGAGGGGTGGATGTTGATGATGCGGTCCTCGTAGCGGAACACCACGTTGGGCGAGAGGATGCGCATGTACCGGGCGAGGACGACCAGGTCGACGTCGAACTCCTCCAGCCGGTCGACGAGTTCGTCCTCGTCGGGCGACCCCTTCTCGTCGCCGACGTCGTAGAAGGGGACGTCGTACCGTTCGGCGAGCGGCTGGAGGTCGTCGTGGTTCGCGATGACGACCGATATCTCGGCGTCGAGTTCGCCGTCCGCCCACGCGTCGAACAGCGCCTCCAGGCAGTGCGACTCCTGCGTCGCGAGGACGGCGATGCGCTTCGTCTCCCGGTCGGCGGGGAAGCGCACCTGCACGTCGACGTTCATCTCGTCGCCCAGGTCGGCGAGCGCCCCGCGGAGCGTCTCCTTCGTGCAGACCATCTCCGCGGTGTCGGCGTGCAGCGTCATCCGGAAGAGGCCGTCGCGGACCGCCTGGTCGATGTCCTCGACGTTGATTCCGCGCTCGAACAGCAGGGTGGTGAACTTCGCGACGATTCCGGTCTTGTCGTCTCCGATGACCGTGATTCGGGTGTACTCGCGCGTCATACCGTCACCTTCGGCTGTTCGAGACCGAACATATCTCGGCTGAGTCAGCGCTCGCGTAAACCGCTTCCGTTTTTCGCGGAAAAGTTGTCTCAGGAGCGAGTACTCTTCGACCGACGGGGCGTGTCCCGTCGTCCCGGGCGAGAACTGGGCAGTCCCGTCGACGGGACGTAATATACGCATCTGTGTATATCACGTCGACTCCAAAACGGCTTTTACTCACGACCACGCACCCTCGGACGATGACGGCCTACACCGCGACGGTCACCGTGCGCCTCAAACGGGGCGTGCTGGACCCCGAGGCGGAGACGACGAAGCGCGCACTCGAACGGCTGGGCTTCGAACTCGGCGCGCTCCGCTCCGCCGACCGGTTCGAAATCGACCTCGACGCCGAGTCCGCACGGGACGCCGAGGACCGTGCCGACGAGATGGCGGAACGACTCCTCGCGAACCCGACCATCCACGACTACGATGTGGAGGTCTCCGAGCGGGAATGACAGTCGTGTCTCCGACACCGACCCTCGGTCCCGGTACACGGAGGTCCCGACGGTGACCGTCGCTGTCGTCCAGTTCGGCGGGTCGAACTGTGACCGTGACGCGGTCCAGGCGCTCACGCATCTGGGCATCGACGCTCGGCGCGTCTGGCACGCCGACGGCCTCCCGGACGACACCACGGGCATCGTCATCCCCGGCGGGTTCTCCTACGGCGACTACCTGCGCGCAGGGGCGATGGCCGCACGGGCCCCCGTCATGAACGAGGTGCGCGAACACGCCGAGTCCGGGGTTCCCGTCCTGGGAATCTGCAACGGCGCACAGATCGGCTGCGAGTCGGGGCTGACGGCGGGCGCGTTCACGACGAACCGGAGCGCGCGGTTCCAGTGCGAGCACGTCTACGTCCGTATCGAGCGAGCGGACACGCCGTGGACGCGCGCGTACGAGGAAGGAGCGGTCGTCGAACTCCCCATCGCACACGGCGAGGGACGGTTCGAGGTGAGTGCGGAGCGGTACGACCGACTCGAGGCGGAGGGTCGCGTGCTCTTCCGCTACTGTGACAGCGAGGGGAACGTGACGGAGGCGGCGAACCCGAACGGCTCCGTCGG
>NZ_JBEPXO010000133.1:0-5836 GCF_041641895.1 Salinigranum sp.
GTGTCTCCCGCGGCGAAGCCGAGCGCGAGGAAGATCCCCCCGATGGTGACGAAGGGGATCATGAACGAGACGCCGGTCATCAGATCTTCCTTGACGGAGGTCACGTGCGACCGCAGCACGCTCTCCGCCCTGTCTGCGGACGACATGGTACATCACGATCGTTCTACAGACTGTGCAAAAGTGTTTTCGGATATGATTTTTACTGTTTGATTGTATGGAAATAAATTTCGGACGGAACAACGGTGGACGCGTTTCGCCCGAAGAGACGTCGAGCGAGGGAGGAGGGCGAATGCACGAACAGGTGCGGTAGGATGGCGGCGACGGCGCAGACGGGAACGACCACCGGTACGAGTCGGGCGTGGGTCGGCGTGAGGAGCGGGCCGGGGAGGGTCAGAGCCACTCGCCCGGGGCGCGGGAGCGCCGTCGTTCGGGTCGCCCCCGTCTCAGTCGTCGGCGACGACGACGCGGACGTCGGCCGCGTCGAACCGTTCTCGGTGGTCGGGGACGGGTCGGTTGGTGATGAACAGGTCGACGTCGTCGAGGTGGGTGAACTGGACGAAACTCTGGCGGGTCACCTTCGACGCGTCCGCGACGAGGACGACGCGCTTCGACCGCTGGACCATCAGTTCCTTCATCCGGGCCTCGTCCTCGTTCGGCGTCGTCAGGCTTCCGTCCTCGTGGATGGCGTTCGTCCCGAGGAAGAGGAGGTCGAAGTTCATCCGTCCCATGAACGACTCCGCGGTGGGGCCGACGAGTGCGCGTGTCCGTCGTCTGAGGGTTCCACCCGTCAGTTTCACCTCGTTCTCCTCCTTCCCGAGTTCGACGGCGAGTCGAGGCGAGTTCGTCACGGCGAGGAACGACCCGTCCTTCGGTGCGGCACGGGCGACTTCCATCGTGGTCGTCCCGGAGTCGAAGAAGACGACAGAGCCCTCGACGATTTCGTCGACCGCACGGGCGGCGATGGCGCGCTTGGCGTCGAGGTTCTGTACCTCGCGCTGGTCGTACGTCTGTTCCCCGCCGACAGACATCACGGGGACCGCCCCGCCGTGGGAGCGCTCGACGAGTCCGCGGTCTTCGAGGTCGCGGAGGTCGCGCCGGATGGTCGCCTTCGAGACGTCGAGGGAACTGGAGAGTTCGTCGACCGAGCGACCGCCCTCCTCGGTCACCATCTCGACGATCTGTCGTTTACGCTCTGCAGGTAGCATGGCTGACTGACGAGTCGTAGGGGTGCCCGGTTCTTGACTGTTCTTTCGCGAGTCGTCGACTGCTCGTGTTCGTTTCGGACGCGGACGGCAGAATCGAACCGAGTGGGGGTCGCCCGGCGTCAGTCGAGGCGGTCGAGAATCGCCGCCGTCACCTCGTCGGTGGAGGCGTCACCGCCCAGGTCGGGAGTCCGCGGGCCGTCGGCGAGGACGCTCTCGACGGCCGCGTGGACGGCCTGTGACTCCTCGGCGTACCCGAGCGACTCTAAGAGCATCGCCGCGGAGAGGACGGTCGCGGACGGGTTCGCGACGCCCTGTCCCGCGATGTCGGGCGCGCTGCCGTGGACGGGTTCGAAGAGGCCGCGGTCGGGGCCGAGGTTCGCCGAGGGGAGGAGCCCGAGGCCGCCCACGAGGCCGGCGGCCAGGTCCGAGAGCATGTCGCCCGCGAGGTTCGGACAGACGACGACGCCGTACTCCTCGGGGTGGAGACAGAGGTGCATCGCCAGCGCGTCCATGAGGGCGTCGTCCGTTTCGACACCGCGCTTGTGGGCGACGCTCTCGACGGCCGTCTTGAACCGCCCGTCGGTCTCGCGCATCACGTTCGCCTTGTGGGCGACGGTGAAGCCGTCGAACCCTCCCTCCTCGACGAAGTCGCACGCGAAGCGGGCGAGACGGCGCGAGGCCGAGTCGGTGACGACCCGGGTGAGCGTCGAGAGGTCCTCCGTGAGGCGGTGTTCGTGGCCGCCGTAGACGCCCTCGGTGTTCTCACGGAGGAACACGAGGTCGGTCTCGGGTCGGAGGGCGTCGACACCGGGGTACGCCTTCGCCGGGCGGACGTTGACGAACGAGTCCACCGCCTGGCGGAGCGGGATGATGACGTCGGCGGCGCTCTCGCCCGCGGCGCCGAACAGCGTCGCGTCGGCGGAGGCCGCGAGGTCGAACGTCTCGTCGGGCAGAGCCTCGCCCTCCGATTCGAGGACGTGGTCGCCCGCGCGGGCCTCGACGAAGTCGAAGTCGCCGACGGCCTCCAGCACCTCGCGCGCGGCCGGCACCACTTCCTGTCCGATACCGTCACCCGGGATGACGACGATCTCGTCGGTCATGGTTAGTGAGGTGCGCGGGCCCCGTATGAATGGGTCGGTCCGCGCCCGTCGTCCGGTGGTCGGCACGGCCGACGCTTCGTCCTCGTCCGGCGGTCGTCGGACTCGGTCGCGCTCGACGGTCGACGGCGGCGGTGGCGTGGTCGCGTCTGACGTGTGGCCGACTGAGACTTATGACGAGGGGAGTCAGTACACAGCGCATGAGCGATGCAGGTCCCGACGCGAGCGCGAAACCGAGCCGGCACGTCTCCATCGAGATCATCGAACCTCCGTCGCCCGAGGGGTCGCCGGGGCTCGACCCGGCGACCCGGGTCGACACGATGGTCCAGGACCGCCTCCTCCCGACGGCACGACTCGACGACGGTCGGTACGTCGCGTGGTGGTTCGACGCCGACGCCCCCGACCCGTACGACGACGCGACGACCGAGTGGGTGGTCGCGCCCACGCGCTTCTTGGCCGCCGCGACGTTCCGGGAGTTGACGGAGGACCCCGCCCGGTTCGACGAACTTCTGGGCGAGGACGGCGACCCGGCCGACGCGGAGTAGTCGGGGCCGCCGGGGTCGAGCGGAGCGGTCGGAACCGAAGGCCGAGCAGCCAGGTGGTGTCACCGAACGCCGGTCGGCGTGGACAGTTGGATTTTATTACCACGGGCGTCGTGTATTAGGTATATGACAGTTAAGTTCGAGTGCTACCAGACCGGGTGCGACTTCATGGTTCGCGCGGACACGGAGGACGAACTCGTCCACCTCGTCCAGGAGCACGCCGAACGAACGCACGACCTGAGTATCGAACGGGACGCCATCGTCGCCGAAACCGAACAGGTGTAACGCGCGCGGCGCCGTGTCGTCGGCCGCACGGACCGACGCTCCCCGCCCATCCCCGCCGAACAGACCGTCTCCTCCACTCCCTCACATGAACGCCGACGACGCCGTCGAGTTCGTCAAGCGGGCCGAACTGCTGTCGTTCCTCCGGACGACGTCGGCCGACGCGGACACGCTCGACCGCAACCTGAGCGCCTCGCGGTCGACCATCCACCGTGCAACGCAGTCGCTGACGGACCAGAGACTCATCGAGAAGGTCGACGGGGAGTTCGAACTGACGAGCGTCGGTGCCGTCGTCGCGGCTCGCACCGAGGAGTACCAATCCCAACTCGACGCCGTCGACCGTCTCGAACCGCTCCTCGACGCAATCGACGCCGAGACGGTCGACTTCCCGCTGGAACATCTCGCGGACGCGACGGTCGAGCGGCCCTGCCCCGGACAGCCACACGTCGTGGTCGGGAGTCTGGGCGACCTCGTCGCAGACGCCGAGTCGATGCGGATGTTCTCTGGCGTCGTCTCGCCTATCTACGTCGACATCGCGTACGAGGCCGTCCAGAACGGCACCGAGATACGGGCGGTGTTCAGACGCAGCGTCGTCGACGACCTGTTCTGCGAACACGCACGGAAGTCGCGCGAGGCGGCGCGGACGGGCCGGTTCGAGGTGCGGATTCACGACGACTGCCCGTTCGAGTTGTTCCTCTTCGACGACCGGGTCGGCCTGAGCGCGCACGACGATCGGGGACTCCCGGTGGCGTTCGTCGAGACGTCCGACCCGACGGTCGTCGAGTGGGCCGAGTCCTGCTTCGCGCGCTACTGGGACGCCGCGGAGTACGCGACTCTCATCTGACCGGGCGTCCCGCACAGCCACCCGGTGGGACCCGCTCGTCCGCTACCCCGGACTGTCGTTCCCCGACCCGGAGGCGAGGGGTTCGGTCGACAGATTTCAGCCGTGAGTGCGATTTCACCGCTGACGTGGATTTCATTCGTGAAATTTAGACGTGAAAAATTATAACCCTCGGCAGGTACTAGCCGTCGTCGAGCGTGTCAGTCCACCGTCAGAAAGACGCTCGAACGAGGTAGACCGATGGCGTACCAACGCATAGACCCCCCGCTGTTCGATCCGTCGGAGAAGAGCTATCGAGCGAAGCACGACGCGACCAATCCGACCGACGTCATCCCCCTCCTCATCGACATCGCCGCGGCCGTCGCCGACCTGCAGGGGACGTGGACGACGGAGTTGACCCCGGTGACCGACGTCGTAGACATAGAGCAGGTCGCACGCCTGATCACCGACCGGGGTCACGCGGACCCACCCGGCGTGTCGTTCTGTCTGGACGGGTACCGGGTCGTCGTCACCGACGCCGAGGTCGTGATCCGACCGCCGGTGGACGAGTGACCCGGGCTCGCGTCACTCGCTGTCGACGTACGGGAGCGACTCGGCCAGGTCGCGCACCGCGTTCTGATTCGAGCGCATCAGCGCCGTCGTGTCCCACTCGCCGTCGACGAGCGCCTTCCGCTGGGCCTCGTCGACCGTCACCGCGACGGTCGTATCGCCGTAGGTCACCGTCTCGGCCTCGACGTCGACCGCTAGCTCCCCGTCGGGGTGCTCCTCGACCCAGTTCTGGATGGCCTCGACCGTCTCCGAGTCCGCGGTGACGGTCGGGATGCCGAGTGCGAGACAGTTGCCCGCGAAGATTTCAGCGAAGGACTCGCCGATGATGGCGTCGATGCCCCAGCGCATGAGCGCCTGCGGGGCGTGTTCGCGGGAGGAGCCACAGCCGAAGTTGGCGTTGACGACCATCACGGAGGCGTCTTGGAATCGCTCCTCGTTGAAGGGGTGTTCCTTCGGCGTGTCGTCGTCCTCGAACCGCTGGTCGAAGAAGGCGAACTCACCGAGGCCGTCGAAGGTGACGACCTTCATGAAGCGCGCCGGGATGATCTGGTCGGTGTCGATGTCGTTCCCGCGGATGGGGATTCCGGTGCCCGAGGCGTAGTCCACCTCGGGGATGTCGACGTCGCTCATACCGTCGCGACCTCCTTGAGGTCACGCACGTCGGTCACTTCCCCCTTGATTGCCGCGGCGGCGACCATCCGGGGGTTCATCAGCACTGTCCGGCCGTCCTTCGAGCCCTGACGACCGATGAAGTTCCGGTTCGACGAGGACGCGCAGGCCTCGTCGCCCTGCAACTGGTCCTCGTTCATCCCGAGACACATCGAGCAGCCTGCGTTCCGCCAGTCGAACCCGGCTTCGGTGAAGACGTCCTTGAGACCCTCCTCCTCGGCGGCGCGCTGGACGCGCTGACTGCCGGGGACGACCATCGCGCGGACGTCGGGGTGGACCTGCCGTCCCTCGACGATTTTCGCTGCTCTGCGGAGGTCGGCGAGTCGGGAGTTGGTGCAGGAACCGAGGAAGGCCACGTCGATCTTGTAGCCCTCCATCGTCTCGCCGGGGGTCACGCGCATGTGCTTCTGCGCACGACGGGCGGTCTCCTGTTTGGCCTTCGGGAGGTCGTCGGGGTCCGGGATGGGTTCGGAGATACCGATGCCCTGTCCGGGCGTCGTCCCCCAGGTGACGACGGGTTCGAGTTCGTCCCCGTCGACGACGACCACGTCGTCGTACTCGGCGTCCTCGTCCGAGCTGACCGACTCCCAGTAGGGCTTCAGCCGCTCGAACTTCTCGGGGTCGTCCTCGAACTCGTCCGTCTCGGCGAGC
>NZ_JBEPXO010000134.1:0-5764 GCF_041641895.1 Salinigranum sp.
GTCGTACCCGACGACGCGCCCGCCGCGTCCGTCCGGTCCACCCTCGTACGTCGTGGCGACGAGGACGCTGTCCGACCCGGTGACGGCCGGCGACCCGGCGACTTCGGTGGGTGCGACCCCCGCTGCGTCCCGGTCGGGGAGGCGCGTCTCCCACACCTCGCTCCCGTCGGTAGCGTCGACAGCCCGGTACCGGCGGTCGGTCCCGACGTAGACGGTGCTGTCGGCGACGACAGGTGAGGTGATTCGCCACCCCCCGACTCTGGTCCGCCACGCCTCCGTCACGGCTCCCGGGAGCGTCGCGTCGACGGCCGAGCGGTTCCGCGGCCCGCCGCCGGCCATCGGCCAGTCGGTCGTCGGGAACGCTCCGTCGCGCGAGGCACAGCCGGCCAGTCCGGCCGTCGCGCCGACGGCCGCCGTCGCCACCCGGAGGACGTCGCGACGCGACACGACCGCGTCGGTAGCACCTGTGGAGGGCATCGGCCGGCGGTTCGACCTCCCCGGAGAAGTGTCTTCTCCCGGCTCCTGGCTCCCGGCTCCCGACCGTCCCCCTTTTTGTACTGCGGTACAAGCCACAGCACAATGAGCCTGGAGTTGACCGCCGCCACCCCGACGGCGCCCGACGACGTCGCGGGCGACGTCTGGCTGGAGTGTATCGAGTGTGGTGAGACGTTCGCCCCGTTCGCGGACATCCGTTACACCTGCGACGACTGCGACGGCCTCCTCGAAGTGAGGTACGCGAACCCGCCGACGTTCGACGACTTCGAGGGGCGCGGCGTCTGGCGCTACTCGGCGGCGCTCCCGTTCGAGGAGGGCGTCTCTCTCCCCGAGGGGGCCACGCCACTCCACCACGTCCCCCGCCTCGAGAAGGCCGTCGACGTCTCGACGCTCCGGGTCAAACACGAGGGGATGAACCCGACGGGGAGCTTCAAGGACCGCGGCATGACCGTCGGCGTCCGGGTCGCGAAGGAACTCGACGTCGGCCGACTCGCCTGTGCCTCGACGGGCAACACGTCGGCGGCGCTCGCCGCCTACGGCGCACGGGCGGGTCTCGAGACGCTCGTGCTCCTCCCGTCGGGGAAGGTCGCCGCCGGCAAAATCGCTCAAGCGGCGCTCCACGACGCGCGCATCCTGGAGGTCGACGGCAACTTCGACGCCTGCCTCGACATCGTTCAGGAGCTGGCCGAGAGAGGCGAGGCGTACCTGCTGAACTCGTTGAACCCCTTCCGTCTGGAGGGACAGAAGACCATCGGCCTGGAGATACTCGAGGAGTTCCACGCGGACCACGGCACCTACCCCGACCGAATCGTCCTGCCCGTCGGCAACGCCGGCAACACCGCCGCGCTGTACAAGTGCTTCCGCGAACTCGTCCAGTCGGGCGCGCTCGACGCCGAGGACGTGCCCAGACTCACCGGCGTCCAGGCCGAGGGCGCGGCGCCGATGGTCGAAGCCGTCGAGAACGGCGCCGACGAGGTTCGGCGGTGGGAGGAGGTCGAGACCATCGCCACCGCCATCCGCATCGGCAACCCGGTCAACGCGCCGAAGGCGCTCCCCGGCATCCGCAACACGGGTGGGACCGCCGTCTCCGTCTCCGACGAGGAGATCACGGCCGCCCAGCGGGCACTCGCCAAGGAGGGCGTCGGCGTCGAACCCGCCTCCGCGGCGAGCGTCGCCGGGCTGAAGAAACTGCGCGACAGCGGGGCGGTCGACGCCGACGAGGACGTGGTCTGTCTCACGACCGGTCACCTGCTGAAAGACCCCGACGCGGCGTTCGAGGCCGGCAACGAACCCGAACCCGTCGCCAACGACACCGCGGCGGTGCTGGACCTCATCGAGGGCGAGGGTCGTCGGAGCCGGGGCCGTCTCCGCCGACTCCTCCCGTTCTAGCCACCGACCGTCCCTCGTTCATCGCGGGCCGAACGTGCGTGACGCGCGTCTGACGTACGCTTTTCGTCGTCGGCCGAGTATCTCCCTCCGTGCCCCCGAGCCTCCCAACCGGAACCGTCAGTCAGACGTCGGCGGGCACGCGAACGTTCCCTCCGGAGTCGAACTCGGACCGCGAGCGCGAGCGTGTCTCCGCCACGTCGACGCCGCATCGTCGACTCCCCCGGACACAACAGCCTCCGACGCCGAACCAACTCAACGGCCCGCCGTCACCCGTCGTCCCGCGACGCGAACACGACGCTGCCGTCGCCCACGAACACGACCGGGTCGCCGAACTCGCCCGCGAGAACGAAGCGCTCCGCGAGTACATCCGGGAGCAGGCGACCGACAAGCAGGCCGTCATCGAACGGTACGAACACCTCCTGCAGCAGCGTGACGCACAGGCCGCGTCGCGTTCGTCGTCGTCGCCTGACCCACCCGAACCGGCGGAAGACGGACTCCTCGACAGCCTCCGGTCGGGCCTCTCGGCCCTGCGTTCTCGGGCGGCCGACTGGGTCGACCGCCGCTAGTCGGCCGCCGGTCGGCGGCGCCAGTCCGTCACCGGTCGGCCGGCCCGCAGACTCTTGTCGCTCGACTCCCGACCCCCGGGTATGCCCTGTTCGCGTTCGTCCAGGTCACGCACGGAGCGGAAGGAAGCGAGCAAAGGAGCGGCCGCGGGGGCGACAGTCGGCGCGCTCGTCGGTTCGCCGCTCGGCCCGCTCGGTGCCGGTATCGGCGCGGGGTTCGGCGGGGCCTCGGGGTTCATCGCCGGCACCGCGAAAGGAAAGCTGAAGGCGAAACTGAAGCCCGGCTGTCGGTGACCTGACTACTCCTCGTCGCCGTTGTCGAGGGTGATGTACTTCACCTCGGTGATGCGCTCGTCGGCGAGCAACTCGTCGCGGACGGCCTGCGGCACGTGGTCGTCGAGGTTGTACACCGTCAGCGCCGCGTTCTCGCCCGGCGCGCGCCGGGCGTTGAACATCCCCGCGATGTTGATGCCGTTGTCGCCGAGGACGGTCCCGATGAAGCCGATGACGCCGGGACGGTCGTAGTTGCGGGCGACGAGCATCTGGCCGTGCGGGATGGCGTCGACGCGGTAACCGTCGATGCGGACGATTCGCGGGTCGTCGCCGGCGAACAGCGTCCCGCAGACGCCGAGGGAGTCCTCCTCGTTCTTCACCGTCACGGTGACGAGGCTCTGGAAGTCCGCGGACTGCCGCGACTTGGTCTCGACGACGTCGATGCCGCGCTCCTCGGCGATGCTCGGCGCGTTGACGGCGTTGACCTGCCACTCCAGCGGGGTGAACACGCCCTTCAGCGCCGAGGCGGTGACGAGTTCGACGTCCTCCTCGGCGATCTCACCCTGGTAGCTCACTTCGATTTCGGAGATGCGCTGGTCGAACACCTGCGCGGCCACTTTGCCGGCCGTCTCGGCGAGGCCGATGTACGGGCGGATGCGCGGGAAGGCGCTCTGGTCGACCGAGGGGGCGTTCAGTGCGTTGACGACGGGTTCGTCCGCGAACGCCGCCATCACCTGGTCGGCGATGCTCGTCGCGACGTTCTCCTGGGCCGCCTCGGTGGCGGCACCCAGGTGCGGCGTGACGATGACGTCGTCCACCGTCAGGAGCGGGTTGTCGGCGTCGACCGGTTCGCTCTTGAACACGTCGATGGCCGCGCCGTCGAGGGTACCGTTCTCGACGGCGGCAGCCAGCGCCGCCTCGTCCACGACGCCGCCGCGGGCACAGTTGACGAGGTAGCCCCCGCCCATCAGTTCCAGTTCGTCGGTGGAGATGAGTCCCTCCGTCTCGGGGGTCAGGGGGGTGTGGACGGTGAGGAAGTCGGCGCGTTCGAGACACTCCTCGAACTCGACGAGTTCGGCACCCAGTCGGTCGGCGCGCTCCTCGCCGATGTAGGGGTCGTACGCGACGAGGTTCATGCCGAGCGAGTCGAGCCGTTTCGCGACTTCCTGCCCGACGCGGCCCAGCCCCACGATGCCGAGCGTCTTCCCGTTGAGTTCGGTGCCGAGGTAGTCGCCCTTCGCCCACTCGCCCGCCTTCAGCCGCTGGTGGGCCTGCGGGATGGACCGGGCCGTCGCGAACGCCATCGCGACGGTGTGCTCGGCGGCGGCGCGGACGTTCCCTTCGGGTGCGTTGGCGACGACGACGCCGTGGTCGGTCGCGGCGTCGATGTCGATGTTGTCGACGCCGATGCCCGCTCGCCCGACGATGACGAGGCCAGGGGCGGCCTCGAACACCGCCTCGGTCACCTCGGTGCCCGAGCGGACGACGAGCGCGTTCGCGTCCGAGACGGCGTCGAGCAGTGCGTCCCCCTCCACGTCGTAGTCGGTCACGACCTCGTGGCCCGCCTCACGCAGTCGTTGGATACCCGCATCCGCGATGGGGTCCGTGATGAGTACCTTCATGCGCGTATCGTTCTTCGGTGCCCGGTTAAGCGTTTCTTCAGCGGTCGGACTCCGCGGTATTAGGTGTGCTCACACGCCACAGGACCGGACGCGGCTCGCGTCGTTTTCCCTCCGCTCGAGTCCGACGGGACGGCAGCTATTTGGCCGTCGAACGTCGTTCGTGCACCATGCCGTCGGCATCCGTCGCGCTCGACCCGGACGCACTCGCCCCCGGGACGAACGTCCTCCTCTCCGGGCCGGTGATGACCGGCAAACAGCGCGTCCTCCTCCGCCTCCTCGCCGGGGGTGACCCGACCGACCGCGGCACCGTCGTCGCCACCACCCGCACGAGCGCGGACGCCGTCTCGCGGACCTTCGAGGCCATCGCCGGCGAGGTGCCCGACGACCTGTTCGCCGTCGTCGACTGCACGGGCACCATCGCGGAGTCGCGCGTCCGGAAGACGGCGAACCGACGCTTCCTCAGCAACCCGGGCGACCTGACCGGCGTCGGCATCGGCCTCACGGAGTTCATGCGGCGCTTCTACCACCGTGGGGACGAGGCCCGCGTCGGCGTCCACTCCCTCTCGACGATGCTCATGTACACCGAGTTCCGACGGCTCTTCCAGTTCCTCCACGCCGTCACCGGCCGCATCGACAGTTCCGGCTTCGTCGGCGCCTTCGCCGTCGACAGCTCCGCACTCGAACCGCGCGAACTGAACATCCTCCTCCAGCTGTTCGACAGCGTCGTCGAGACGCGCGACGGCGACGAGTCGGTCGAGTACCGGGTCCGCGGTGCTGACGCGGGGACGCTCGGACCCGGGTCGTGGACGTCGTTCTAACCCTCGTGTAGTTCGTCGAGTGCCGCGTCGACCAGCGCCGACTCGTCCCGGTCGAACACCGCGACGACCCCCGACCACTCCCGGTACGGGAACGTCGCGACGAGCGCGTTCTCGTACCAGCGGAGCGTCGACTCCAGCGTTCCAAGTCCCTCGATTCCCGGCTCCTGTGGCGGGTCGCCGACGCCACGGAAGGCGAACGCCCGTGCCTGTTCCTCCAGGCTGTCGCCCAGCGTGTCGCGGACGTCGTCGCGAACGTACAGCACCTCGTGCTCGTCGCCCCGATACCGGACGACAAGCCGCAGCGAGTCGTCGCTCTCCGTTCGAAGCGCCCGGACGAACCCGCGGAGGGGGCGAGTTTCGTGTTCACCGGCGTCCTCGCGGATGTCTTCTTCGACGTCGCTGAGGGATTCGCTCATGCTACGGTGTACGCGTGTCAGTACAAATAGTCCTCGCGACGATTATCAGAACGGATTCTGCGGTTCGGGAGCGGACGCTACACTGACCGGTTCCGGCGGACCCGCCCGTCCGTCTCCCGCCGTCCACCGCCCGGCCTCGGATGGCAAAGTTTCAAACCTGGCCTCCCGTCTAGCCGGTATGAAACTCG
>NZ_JBEPXO010000135.1:0-5560 GCF_041641895.1 Salinigranum sp.
GGACGAGTTCGTTTTTGTTCACAGCGAATCCAGTAGGCACTCGAGATTCGTAAGTGGCGCGGTGAGTCGGGTGTTACCGAGGGACTCGGGCGAGACGCGAGCCAGTCGGTCGTCGCAGGGTCAGTCGGTCGTCGCAGGGTCAGTCGGTCGTCGCAGGGTCAGTCGGCCGTGGCCGGTTCCAGTTCGTCGTCGTACTTGTCGCGGAACTCCTGGATGAGTTGGCCCATCTTGGCGTACCAGTCGTTGAGCATCCGCTGCATGTCCTCGGTGACCTCTTCGGCGCTCACCGGGCGGTAGACGTGGTAGTACCCGCCCTGTTCGTAGTTGACCTGCTCTTTCTGGACGAGTCCTGCCTGGAGCAGTCGCTGGACGCTCCGGTAGGCGGTCGAACGCTCGCGGTCGACGCGGTCGGCGATCTCGTCGACAGTCAACCGTTCTTCGGCGTCCACGAGCGACTGGAAGACCTCCCGGTCGAGCTCCTTGAGTCCGTGGAAACACTCGAGGAGGCCCTCACACTCCATATCCGCCCGCAGGTACTCGGCCATCGAACTCGGCATTAACGTGTGGTAGGGATTCTGCCCGTAAAAGGATTTGTCCTTCTTGCACACGACTGACCGGACTCGGCGGCCCTCAGCGGTTCCAGCCACCGTCGAACGACTCGAACCGGTCGAGGTCGTGGCCGTACAGCACGTCCACCGGCCCGTCGGTCCGCCGCACTTCCTCTTTCAGCAGGTAGAGGCTGTCCCGCCAGTCGCGTTCGCTCCAGAGCAGACCCGGGCCCAGCGGTACCTCGTCGGTGAAGTTGGCGTCGACGTAACACTCGTCGCCAGCGACCAGCACCGTCTCGTCGGGGAGGTCGATGCGCGCGCCGAGGACGCCGGGAGTGTGTCCGGGGAGATGCAAGAGTTCGAAGTCCGAAGCGAGGGTGTACCGGTCGCGGTGGACCACCTCCCAGGCGATGTCGTGGTCGAAGTCGGACGCGAGGTACGCGATGGAGCCTTCGGTCGTCTTCGCGGAGTAGTACGCGAACTTCAGTTCCTCCTCGTGGACGTACACCGGGACGTCGGTCCCGGCGAAGGCCGCGAGTCCGCCGGCGTGGTCGAGGTGGAGGTGACTCGTGACGACGGCGTCGATGTCGGCGAGGTCGAAGCCGAGGCGGTCGAGGTCCGCCTCCAGGTCGTGTTCGGCGGCGTCGACGTGCTGGAACGCCGCGTACAGGTGTGGCGGCCAGTAGCCATCGCCCGCCGCGGGGTGTGAACCGGTGTCCCACAGCACGGTGCAGTCGGGGTGGTCGACGACGGCGTTCCACACCACGAACTCCGCGATGTCGTGGTCGGGGTTCGGGTCCTCTCTCGTGCCCATCGTGTAGCCGTCGACCACGAACCCGCGGTCGGCGTAGACACTGCCGCGGTCGGCGAGGTGGACGGATGCGTCTACCATGTAGAGTGTACGGCGGAGAGGAGATAAGCCGGTCGTGTCAATCGCAAACAGACCGCACAGTAGTCGTCGGTAGACGGCGTCCCGTCTCACTCGTTCGTGAGCGGCGGCCGGCCGAGGAGCGCGCCGAAGCCCCGGCCGTCCACCGACGTCACCCCCGCCGGCGTCAGGCCGTGTCTACGGCCGACAGCGCGTCCTCGACGGCGTCGGCGACGCCGGCACGGGCCTCCTCGTCGAGGTCGACGAGCGGTGGCCGGACGGCCGTCGAGTCGAGGAAGCCCCGGGCGGCCGCTCCGACCTTCGTCGCCGGCGCGAACCCGTGGGCCGCACACTGTTCGAACAGCGGGGCGATAGCCGTCTGTGAGAGGTGGACGGCCCGTTCCACCTCGCCCGCGGCGAGTGCGGACGTCGCCGCGTCGAACACCTCGGGGACGACGTTCGCGAGGGCGTTGATTCCCCCGATGGCCCCGCTCGCGAGCGCCGGGACGAGGACGCTGTCGTAGCCGCAGAACACCTCGAACTCCGGTGGGGTGGACCGGACGAGCGAGAGCAGATAGTCGAGGTCACCGCTGGAGTCTTTGACGCCCGCCGCCACCCCGTCCTCGGCGAGCGTGCTCACCGTCTCGGGGTCGAGACGGTACCCGACGTACGCCGGGATGTTGTAGAGGTAGACCGGGAGGGAGGCGTCCGCGACGGCCGCTCGCAGGAAGGCCTCGGTCCCGCCGGCCGCGTTCTCGGCGTGGAAGTACGGCCCCGTCACCAGCACGGCATCACAGCCAGCGTCGGCCGCGAGCGCGACTTTCGCGCGGACGCCCGCCACGCTCGTGTCGGCGACGCCTGCGACGACCCGACCGCTCGCGGCGTCGGCCGTCGTCTCGACGACCGTCTCGTACTCCTCGTCGGTGAGGCTGGCGAACTCGCCCGTGGTGCCGCAGGCGACGACGCCGTCGACCCCGCGGGATTCGACCGCGTCGACGAGCGATGCGAGCGCGTCGGCGTCGACGCTGTCGTCTCGGGTCAGGGGGGTGACGAGCGGTGGGTAGACGGGATGCGTGGGCATGGTCGAGACACCGAGTGCCGGGGGAAAAACGTTGGGTGCGCCGTACGCGTCCGGCGCTCAGATGACGTTCTGGGTGATGCCGCCGTCGACTTTGACGGCCTCGCCGGTCACGTTCCGGTTCGTGGCGAAGAAGACCGCCAATCGGCCCATATCCTCCGGCGTCTGGTCGCGGCCGAGCGGCATCACGTCCTCGATGATCTCCTCGTAGTCGCCGCCCATCGCCGGCGTGAGCACCTTCGACCACATCGGCGTGTTGACGATGCCCGGACAGATGGCGTTGACCGTGACGTCGTCGGGTGCGAGTTCCAGTGCGAGACACTTCGTCAGCCCCATCACGGCGTGCTTCGAGGCGACGTAGTGGCCCAGTCCGGCCGCGCCGATTTCGCCCGCGATGGAGGCCGTGTTTATCATCGTCCCCTTGCTCCGCTTGAGTTCGGGAATCGCCGCCTTCGCACAGAGGAACACCCCCTTCGCGTTGACGTCCATGACCGCGTCCCACTCCGCCTCGTCGAGGTCCTCGACGTTCGAGAGCGTGATGATGCCGGCGTTGTTCACCATGACGTCCAGGCCGCCGAACTCCTCGACCGTCCGGCCGATCATCGCGTCGACCTGTGCGGCCTTCGTCACGTCACACTCGACGACGACGGCCCGCCGACCCATCGACTCGATGTCGTCGGCGAGTTTGTGCGCCGTCTCCGCCCCGTGCATCTCCTCGCTCCCCTGCTGATTGTACGCGCTGTCGAGCACGTTCACGTCCGCGAGGACGACGTCACAGCCTGCCGTCGCCAACTCACGGGCGATGCCGCCGCCGATCTGTCCCCCCGCTCCGGTCACCACCGCGGTCTTACCGTCGAGTTCTGCTGTCGACATAGCCGCGGATAGATTGACCCATGAGAGCAAATACCATTCTAACCGAAATCGCGACTGTCACAACCTCGTGGACGCCGTATCCGACGGTTCCGGCGCCCGCAACGCCACCACGACGCCGACTGCACCGACGACGCCCGCGACCAGGAAGGTCGGCCGGTAGCCCAGCCACTCGATGAGTCCGCCGGCCACCACGGGAGCGACGCCCGCGCCGGCCAGCCCGGCCGCAGTCAACAGCGAGACGGCCGTCGTCCGTACCTCGCTCGCGACCACCTCCGTCACGTACGAGAAGAGCAGACCGATGGCGAGTTGGACGCCGAGGCCGGTGGCGACGACGAGGCCGACGACTCCCCCGACGTGTGTCGTCACCACGAGACCGAAGACGCACGGTGTCGCGACGGCGAACGCGAGGACGGCGACCGGCCGGCGGCGTCCGCCGAACAGTCGATCCGAGATGCCGCCACTACTGGTCCGCGCGACGACCCCGACTGCCGGAAACAGCGCCGTCAGGAGGCCGCTCACGGCCAGGTCGACGCCCAGTCCCTCCACCAGGTAGCTCGGTAGCCAACTGTTCAGGACGAGGTAGAGGTCGTACGCGATGAAACAGAGGAGGCAGAGCGTCCACACACCCCGGTCGGTGAAGAGCGCGACGAGCGCCGTCCGGTCGGGCACCTCCGTCGTCACCGAGAACTCGTGTCCCCACGTCGCGACGAGGAAGACGGTGACCCCGACGACGGCGAGGCTAGCGAACACCGGTAGGACGGCCGGCCATCCCGCGAGCGCGGCGACCTGTGGCCCGCCGAACTGACCGAGGGCGAATCCGAGCGGGGCGCTCGCGGTGAACACGCCGACGGCCGTCGCGCGGTTCTCGGCCGTGACGCTCTCGCCGACGAGGTTGGCGCCGGCGTTCCAGAGGACGACGTACGCGAAGCCGCCGAGGACGCGCGAGGCGACCAGCCACCAGTACGCGCCCGCGACGCCCGCGGCGTACCCCCACGCACCCGCGACGAGCAACGCGACGGCGGCGACGACGACGGCCCGGGTGACACCCACGCGGTCGAGGGCGACCCCGACGGGAACGCTCGCGACGACGGACGTCACGTACATGACGGTCACGAGGAAGCCCGCGGCCGCCGCGCTGATGCCGAGCGACGAACGGACGAGCGGCGTCACGCTCGCCAAGACGATTTCGTACGCGGCGGCGGACGCCGAGAGCACGAACAGTCCGCCGACGAGCCCGACCGTCCGAAGCCGCGTCCCGCCCGCTCCTGCCCGTCCGCTCATCGGCCCCCGTCTCGACGCGTCGGCGACGCTCCGTGCGATGCTGGCGACCGGTCGACGTCGCCGGTCATCCCGACTGACGGTAGACGAGGTCCCGTTGAATCTCGTTCGCGCCCTCGTAGATGACGGGGATGCGTACGTCCCGGTAGACGCGGGAGATGCGGTTCTCCGCGAGGACGGAACGGCCGCCGTGCAGCTGCATCCCACGCTCGGCGCAGTCCATCGCGACTTCGGTCGCTTTCAGCTTCGCCATCGCGGCCCACAGCCCCGGGTCCTCGCCGGCAGCGACTTTCTCCGCCGCCCGCCAGGTGAGCGCCCGTGCGGCCTCGAACTCCGTCCGCGCGTCGGCGAGGATGTGCTGCACCGCCTGGAACTCGCCGACCTGCCGGTCGAACGCCTCGCGGTCGTGGACGAACCGCCACGCCTCCTCGATGGCCGCCGTCGCGAGGCCGATGCCGTGGCCGCCGACGATGACCCGCCCCTTGTTGAAGAAGTCCGCGAGCATCCGGAAGCCGTTCCCCCGCTCGCCGACGAGGTTCTCGGCCGGGACCGCGCAGTCGTCGAGGACGATGTGACCCTGTTTGGACGCGCGCATCCCGATCTTCTCGGGGATGTGCTCGGCGTGGTACCCCGGTGCGTCAGTGGGGACGACGAACAGCGAGTAGTTCCCGTGCGGCTTCCCCCCTTCGTCGGTCTTCGCGTACACCGTAAGCCAGTCGGCCTCGACGGCGTTGCCGACCCAGTACTTCTCGCCGTTCAGCACCCAGCCGTCGTCGGTCTCCTCGGCGGTGGTGGTCATCCCCGCCATGTCGCTCCCGGTGTCGGGTTCGGAGACGGCCAGCCCCGAGACCTGGTCGTGGGCAGCGACCGGTTCGAGCCACTTCTCGGCCTGCTCGTCGGTCCCGTAGTCATCGA
>NZ_JBEPXO010000136.1:0-5370 GCF_041641895.1 Salinigranum sp.
ACACGACGCTCTTCCGATCTGGCGACGCTCGTCGCCGCCCCGGTGACGATGGCCGACTGGGGCGAGCAGGTCTCGCTGTCGGCCGAGCGGGTCGACGCCGACCGGGTCGACCCGGAGACGCCCGTCCTCCGGTTCGAGGAGCTCTCTCCGGAGACGCAGTCCGTCGTGGCGCGAGCCATCGACTCCGACGGGTCGGTCGTCGTCTACGGGGACGAGGACGCCCCTGAGCGGTTCGCCTACACCGACTACACCGCCCCAGGCCACGGCCTGTACGCCGTCGTCTACGACGGGGAGTACTACCGACTGAGAACGTACGCCGCGGGCGGGTTCCCGTTCGTCTACTGGGTTCTCGAACTCCCCTTCGTCGCCTACGGCGCCGGTCTGGTCTGGGTGGCGCACCGGACGGACCGTGGGCGACAGTCGCCGTCACACGCGCTCGCCCTCGCCGGCGTCGGCCTCGGCTTTCACGCGCTCGGTCCCGCGTTCGACTTCCCGCTCGTCGCCGGGGCCGCGTTCGCCGCTCTCGGTGTCGTTGGCACTGCCGTCCTCGCGGGCGTGGTCTGGTGGAGCAAGGCGACCCCGCCGGGTGCCGCTGTCGACGCCGCGTGACGTCACCACGGTTCACGACCCGGCCGGGCCACCCGTTCTTCCGGCCGGTCGTGACCCGTTCCTCCCGTCGGGCGTGGCCTGTCCTCTCCTGTCGAGCGTGACCTGCTCAGCCGTGCTACACCACGCGCACGGGGTCGATGCCGTACTCGTCTGCGACCCGCATCAACTCCTGCGCCCGCGGTTCCAGCTCGTCGGGGGCGTGCGAGTCGGTCCCGAGCGTCAACGAGACGTCGTGGTCGAGGAGGACGTCGAGGAACTCGCCGGTGGGGTGGACGTCGCCGTAGTCGTCGAGAGCGCGGCCGGCGTTTATCTCGGGCACGGTAGGGGAGTCGCGGAACGCCTCCGCAACCCGGACGTAGTCGTCGTGCGAGAGCAGACCCCGGAAGGCGGGGTTGCGTTCGAGCAGGTCGGGGTGGGCCGCGACGTCGAACAGGCCGGAGTCGACGAGTGCGACGAGTCTGTCGACGTACCGCGCGACCAGGTCGCGGCGCTCCGCCTCGGATTTCGCGGCGAAGTGACTCTCGAAGTGGACGTTGACGCCGTCGAGGTAGTGGACGCTGCCGACGGCGTAGTCGAAGTCGGCGTCGGCGAGGAACGCCCCGATTTCGGCCTCGTCCCGCGGGTCGTAGTCCATCTCGACGGCGTCGTAGAGCGACAGGTCGAACCGCTCGCCGAAGGCGTCGATGGCCTCGCGGCGGCGCTCGTAGGTCCGGTCGAGGTTGTATCCCATCCGCGCGCGAGTGCGCCGTGGACCCTCGCGGTCGGAGACGGTACAGTGATCGGCGAAACCGAGGGCCTCGAACCCCGCCGCGTCGGCGGCACGAGCCATCGACCAGAGGAACCGGCCGTCGGAGTAGTTCGAGTGGGCGTGGTAGTCGGCGATGGGCACGCCTCGAACTACCGACCGAGGGGTGGAGAACCTGTCGGATTTTTCGACGGCTACTGAACGTTCGTCCACAACTACCTGTCAATTCGGCACAGAATGCGGTTCGTGAGCCGGTGACACCCGGGGTCGCTCCCGAAACGATTTTCAGGAGTGGTTGCGGATGGTCGGTATGCCGAAGGAGCCCGAAACAGGGTACGACCCGACACTGGGTCGGAAGTTCGTTTTCGTCACGGGGGGTGTGATGTCCGGACTCGGAAAGGGAATCACTGCCGCGAGTACGGGCAGACTGCTCGCCAACGCCGGGTTCGACGTGACTGCGGTGAAGGTGGACCCCTACCTCAACGTCGACGCGGGGACGATGAACCCCTACGAACACGGGGAGGTGTATGTGTTGAAGGACGGCGGCGAGGTCGACCTCGACCTGGGGAACTACGAGCGCTTCCTGGGCGTCGATATGACCTCGGACCACAACGTCACCACCGGCAAAGTGTACAAACACGTCATCGAGCGCGAACGCGCCGGCGACTACCTGGGCAAGACGGTCCAGATCATCCCCCACATCACCGACGACATCAAGCGCCGCATCCGCGAGGCCGCCGAGGGCTCGGACGTCTGTATCGTCGAGGTGGGCGGCACCGTCGGCGACATCGAGGGGATGCCGTTCCTCGAAGCGCTCCGGCAGTTCGCCAGCGAGGAGGCCGACGAGGACCTGCTGTTCATGCACGTGACGCTCGTCCCCGACTCGAAGAACGGCGAGCAGAAGACCAAGCCGACGCAGCACTCGGTGAAGGAACTCCGCTCCATCGGTCTCCACCCCGACATCATCGTCGGCCGCAACGAGCGGCGGCTCGACGCCGACACGAAGGAGAAGATCGCGCTGTTCTGTGACATCCCGAACGAGGCGGTGTTCTCGAACCCCGACGTCGACGACATCTACCACGTCCCGCTGATGGTCGAAGACGAGGGCCTCGACGAGTACGTGATGGAGCGGCTGGCGCTCGCCGACGAGGCGCTCCCCCACGCCGACCGCGACAACCGCTGGCGCGAACTCGTCACCCGGAACCCCGACGAGGCCGAGCCGCTCGAGGTGGCGCTCGTCGGCAAGTACGGCCTCGAGGACGCGTACATGAGCATCCACGAGTCGCTGAAGCACGCCGGCATCGAACTCGGCGTCGAGGTCGACGTCAACTGGGTCGACGCCGAGAAGATGCGCGACAACCACCGTGACCGCCTCCGCTCGGCGGACGGCGTCGTCGTCCCCGGCGGCTTCGGCGTCCGCGGGACCGACGGGAAGATCGAGGCGGTCCGCCACGCCCGCGAGAACGGTGTCCCGTTCCTCGGACTGTGTCTCGGCTTCCAGATGGCCGTCGTCGAACACGCGCGGAACGTCCTCGGGCTGACGGGGGCGAACTCGGCCGAACTCGACCCCGACACCCCCCATCCCGTCATCGACATCCTGCCCGAGCAGAAGGAACTCGACGACATGGGCGGGACGATGCGGCTGGGCGCGCACGAGACCGACATCAGGCCGGGTACGCTCGCAGCCGACCTGTACGGCGACTCCTGCGTCGAGCGCCACCGACACCGGTACGAGGTCAACCCCGAGTACATCGAACGACTCGAGTCCGAGGGACTCGTCTTCTCGGGGACGGCCGGCCCCCGGATGGAGATTCTCGAACGCGACGACCACCCGTTCTTCTTCGGCACGCAGTTCCACCCCGAGTTCCGCTCGCGGCCCGACCGGGCGTCGCCGGCGTTCGTCGGCTTCCTCGAGGCGGCCCTCACCGAGCGTGACGAGCGGGCCGAAGAGGAGGTGACCGCCTGATGGTCGACGCCGACGCGTTCATCGAGGAGGCCGTCGCCGAGATTCGGGACGAGGTGGGCGACGCCCACGCCATCATCGCCCTCTCGGGGGGTGTCGACTCCTCCGTGGCGGCGACCCTGGCCTACGAGGCACTCGGCGAGGACCTCACGCCCGTCTACGTCGACACCGGCCTGATGCGGAAGGGCGAGACCGACCAGATACGCGAGACGTTCGCGTTTATGGAGTCGCTAACAGTCGTCGAGGCGCAAGAGCGGTTCCTCGACGCCCTCGCCGGGGTGACGGACCCCGAGGAGAAACGCCACGTCATCGGTGAGCAGTTCATCCGCGAGTTCGAGACGGTGGCCAGAGAGAGCGACGCCGACTACCTCGTCCAGGGCACCATCTACCCCGACCGCATCGAGTCGGAGGGGAACATCAAGTCCCACCACAACGTCGGCGGCCTCCCCGAAGTGGTAGACTTCGAGGGCATCGTCGAACCCGTCCGCGACCTCTACAAGGACGAGGTACGCGACGTGGCCCGCGAACTCGGCCTCGAGGAGATCATCTCCGAACGGATGCCGTTCCCCGGGCCGGGACTCGCGGTCCGGGTCATCGGCGAGATCACCGAGGAGAAACTGGAGGTGGCGCGCGAGTCGTGTCACATCGTCGAGGAGGAGGTCGAGGCGCACGAGCCGTGGCAGGCGTTCGCCGCGGTCATCGGCAAGGCGACGGGGGTGAAAGGCGACAACCGGGTCCACGGCTGGGTGGTCTCGGTCCGGTCGGTCGAGTCCAGAGACGGCATGACCGCGCGGGCGCAGGAACTCCCCTGGGAGACGCTCCAGCGCATCCAGTCGCGTATCACGGGCACCCTCCCGAACGTCGCTCGCGTCGTCTACGACGTCACGCACAAACCGCCGGCGACCATCGAGTACGAATGAGCGCCGGAATCAGCATCGTCGTCGCTGGCGCGGACGACGCGGGGGTCGCGGCGGCGCTCGAAGCGGCCGGCGCCGAGGTGCGCAGAGTCGACGGTGTCGCCACCCGGCGGTCGCTCGCGGCAGTCGACATCGCGGACGCCGACGTGCTCCTCCTGACGGACATGGACGACGCGACGGCCATCTCGGTGGCGAAGGACGCCAACCCGGACGTGCGCGTGGTGACGTACGCCGCCGACTCGCTTCCCGAGTTCGCTCGGGCACAGGCCGACCTGGCGCTCGACCCCGCGCTGTTCAGTCCGGAACTCGTCGCCGACGAACTGGTGTAGCCCCGCCACCGAGCCGGCAGGGTTCGCTGTGACCGGGTGGTTTCTTGCGGCACGTCTCGAACACCGACCCGATGACACTTCTCGTCCCGTTCGACGACTCGCCACTCTCGCGGGCGGCGCTGAAGCGCGCGAGCGAGTTCGCGGCGTTCATGGACACCGAGGTGGTCGCGCTGACCGTCGTCCCCGACGACACCGACTACGCCGCAGCGCACGGCTGGCTCACCGAACAGACCCCGTCGACGGTCGAGGCCATCGCGGCGCGTCTCGAGGAGAAGGTCCACGAGGTGGCACCGAACGCCCGCTTCCGCTACGAACCGCTCGACGGGGAGGACGACCCCGTGGCGACGACGACGCTCGACGTCGTCCGGAAGATCCGCCAGGTCGCCGGCGAGGAGGACGCCGAGATACTGTTCGTCGGTAGCGAGAACGCCGGTCGGGTCGCGAGTCCCCTCTCGAGCGTCGGGAGCCCCCTCTCGGAGGACGCTGCGTACGACATCCACATCGTCCGCCACGCGGACTGAGGGGACTCGCCGACCAGTTCGCGTCCGGCGCGGGCGAGCGCGAGACCCGCCGGTCGACCCCGACAGCGGCAGCGACAGCGTCGGCACGACCGTTCGCCCGGATTAATCCGCGTAAATTCGGATAAAATCGGGCCGGGACGGCTCGAACCCGTGTTTCTCGTCACCCGGATTGAAACCCATTCGGGCCACAGGACCGGGTGCGATGAACGCGAAGCGAACCGTCGCCGTCGCGCTGGCCGCACTCCTCGTCGTGACGGGTGTGGCCGCCGCGACTCCCGCCGGACAG
>NZ_JBEPXO010000137.1:0-5290 GCF_041641895.1 Salinigranum sp.
GGTCGAGTTCGAACTCGACCCCACGGCGACCGACCGCGTCGACGCTCACGCCGACTCGCTCACACTCACGCGCGCACAGGCCAGACGACTGCGAGACGCGCTCGACTCGGAAATCGAATCGGACGGCAGCGACAGACCGCGTCGACTCTCGAAGTGAGCGTCCGCCTGAGGCGCCTGTCGTGGGCTCTCGTGGGTCCCTCTCGAGACGGGGTCACGCTCCTCGCCGGTGACGAGCGACCGTCGACTTCGCCGGACTCCGAGGGTCGCTCTCGGACGGGGTCACCCGGTGGCCACCTGCTGGGCGACGCCCCCCTCGCCGCCGAGTTTCTGCTCGACGAGCGCGAAGAGGGTGTCCATCGCGATGGCCAGCAGTGCGCCGGGAATCGCGCCGGCGAGCACCTTCTCCATCTGGAAGAGGTTGATGCCGGAGATGACCCAGACGCCGAGGCCGCCGCCGCCGATGAAGAAGGCGAGGTACGCCGTTCCGACGTTGATGACCGCGCTCGTCCGGATGCCGGCGAAGATGACTGGGAGCGCCAGGGGGAATTGGATTCGTTTGAGGATCTCGTTCTCGGTCATCCCCATCCCGCGTGCGGCCTCGACGGTGTCCTCGCTGACGTCCTCCAAGCCGGTGATGGTGTTCGTGAGGATGGGGAGGATGGCGTACGCGAAGAGGCCGACGAGCGCCGGGAGGAAGCCGATACCGAGGAGTGGGAACACGAGCGCGATGATGGCGAGCGTCGGGACGGTCTGGGCAACGTTTCCCGCGCCGAGGATGTACCCCTTCGCCCGCTCGTTCCGGAGGGCGAGCACGCCGAGCGGGACGGCGACCAGAATGGCAAGCACCTCCGAGATGAGGACGAGCGCGAGGTGCTGGCCCAGGAGTTCGAGGAAGCGGTCGACGTTCGCGAGCAGGAACCGCCAGGCGCCGACGAGGTTACTCAGGAAGGACATCTCAGACGACCTCCGACCCCTTCTTGCGGTCGACCGTCTGTTCGCGGATGTCCGCCTCGGTGACGACGCCGACGACGTCCGAGTCGTCGACCACCGGGATGGCGTCCGTCCCCGCCTGGATGATGCGCGAGAGGGCGGTCTGAGTGCTCTCGTGGGGCTCGACGGGGACGAGTCCCCCCTCGGGGTCGGTCGTGTCGCCGTCGTCGACTTCGCCGACGAGGTCCTCGTACCGTGGGGGGACCGACTCCCGCATGACGTCTCGGACTTGGGTCACCTGCAGTTGCTTGAGCGTCCGGTCGGAGCCGATGAAGTCGGCGACGAAGTCGCTGCCCGGTTCCTCGAGGATGTTCGAGGGGGTGTCGTAGCGGACGAGTTCGCCCACGTCGAAGATGGCGATTCGGTCGCCCATCTTCAGCGCCTCGTCGATGGAGTGGGTGACGAACAGGATGGTCGTGTCGATGCGCGCTTGGATGTCGAGGAACTCGTCCTGGAGGTTCTCGCGGGTGATGGGATCGAGTGCGCCGAACGGCTCGTCCATCAGGAGGACGTCCGGGTCGGCCGCCAGCGCCCGCGCGACGCCGACGCGCTGGCGCTGCCCCCCGGAGAGCTCCGGCGGGTACTGGTCGCGGTACTGCTCGGGCGGGAGGTCCATCAGCGAGAGCAACTCGTCGACCCGGTCGTCGATGCGGTCGTCGTCCCACCCTTTGAGTTCCGGGACAGTCGCGACGTTCTCCGCGACGGTCATGTGGTCGAACAGCCCGATTTCCTGGATGACGTAGCCGACGCTCCGGCGGAGTTCGATGGGGTCTATCTCCTGGACGGCCTGTCCTTCGAAGTAGACCGTCCCTTCGGAGGGGTCTTCGAGGCGGTTCACGAGCTTCATCGTCGTGGTCTTCCCACACCCCGAGGGACCGACGAGGACCGTCGTCGTCCCCGCCTCGACGCCGAAGCTGACGTCCTCGATGGCGACCGTACCGTCGCCGTAGACCTTGGTGACGCCGTCGAACTCGATGGTGTTCGTCCCGGTGCGACTGGCGTGTTGGCTCTCGCGTTCGTCCTCGCTTCCGTCTTCGTCCGTGCTCGTACTCGTAGTGCTCATGGGATGACCCCCTTGATGGCGCGGGTGCCGACGCTCTCGTCGACCGCCTCGCCGTTCCGCAGTCGCAGCAGTTGTTCGCCGATACCCAGCACGTAGTCGATGACCAGCGCGAGCGCCGACAGCAGCACCGTCGCGACGACGATCTGTGGCGTCTGCGCCTGGGAGATACCAGAGAAGATGGGGTTGCCGAGGCCGCCCGCCCCGATGAACGCCCCGATGGCCGCGATGCCGATGAGGATGACCACGGCGTTGCGGACGCCGGCCATGATGACCGGCAGGGCGATGGGGAGCTGGACGCGGCGCAGTCGTTCCAGCCGGCTCATCCCGAGTCCCGTCCCCGCTTCGACCGCCGCGGGGTCGACCTGCTGGAGGCCGATGTACGTGTTCCGGATGATGGGCAGCTGTGAGTACAGCACCAGCGCGACGATGACCGGCGGGTCGCCGATGCCGAACAGCGGGATGAGCAGCCCGAACAGGGCGATGCTCGGGATGGTCATCATGATGCCTGCGAGCCAGATGACGGCCGTCGCGGCCCGGTCGTCGAACGTGATGAGTACCCCGAGACCGACGCCGACCGGCACCGCGATGCCGATGGCGAGCAGGACGATGTCGAGGTGTTCGAGCGTCAGCCTGAGCAGGTCCTCGCTGTTCTCCAGCGCGTACCCCAGATACGACGTGAGCGGGAGCGGACCCGGCGTGGCTGTCGCGGCGGCGTCGACCGTCATCTCAGATCAGGTCGTTACGCTCGAGGTGGTCGCGGGCCACCGCCTTCGCGTCCGACCCCTCGATGGACACACGTCGGTTCAACTCCCGAATCGTGTCGGTCGAGAGCGTGTCGCCCAGCGCGTTCAGTGGCTCCCGCATCGCCTGGTTGTTCTCGAGGGTGTCCATCCGACACAGCGGGGCCGGGTTGTACACCGGGAAGAACCGCTCGTCGTCCTTGAGGGGGACGAGGTCGAACTTCAGTATCTTCGGGTTCGTGTTGAACCCCATCCCGACCTGTGCCTCCCCCTCGCCGATGACCTGGTACGTCAGCCCCGACCCGATGTTCCTGACGGTGAGGTCGCTCGCCGCCGACTCGAACCCGTACGCCTCCGTGAGTCCGGGCCAGCCGTCCGCACGCTCCTGGAACTCCGCGTTCATCACGACGGTGGTGTCGCTCCCGCTCTCCTGGACGTAGCTGGCGAAGTCGCTGATGGTCTCGACGCCCGTCTCGGACTGCCACTCGGGGTTCGCCAGGAGGACGTAGGTGTTGTTGAACGGCGCGCGGTCGAGGAACGTGAGGTCGTGCTGTTCTTCGAGTTCCGACCCGGCCCGCTCGTAAATCTGCTGTGGGTCGGTGATGACCTCCTCGTGCTTCGGAGGGAGCGTCAGCCACGCGGTGCCCGTGTACTCCCAGTAGGTGTCGATCTGGTCGTTCTGGAGCGCTTTGAAGTTCGTCGTCGTCCCGCCGAGGCTCACCTTGTCCGTGACCGTCAGGTCGGTGTTCTCGCGCAGCGTGACGTACGACAGGTAGCCGAGGATCTTCTGTTCGGTGAACTTCTTCGACCCCACGACCACCTCGCCGCCGCCCCCGCCCGGGACGAGCGCGCTACAGCCGGCCAGTGCCCCGATGCCAGCCGTACCGAGCGCCGTACCACTCATCCTGAGCAGGTCGCGCCGCGTGCTTTGCGGTGACATACCGATACGTTCACTCACCACCGCCGATAACGGTTGACTCTAACGTGTCGCACGTTTTATTGTGTGGTTGACATCGACGGCCGTCGCGTGGGGCGGCTCGTCGCCTCAGACCGCGTTCGCGGGTGTCACTACGACTGGGACGTCGCTGTGGCGGATGACGTGCTGGACGGCGCTCCCGAAGACGGCCTTGCCGGCGGGCGACCGCCGCCTGCTGTAGAGGTAGATGCGGTCCGCGTCCACCTCGTCGGCCGTTCCGAGGACGCGCTCGCCGCAGTCGTCGTCGACGGCGACACCGCGGACCCGAGTGTCGATGGCGCGGGTCTCCAGTCGGTCGACGGCGTCCTCGACGCCGCTCTTCCGGCGCGCGAGCGCGTCGAGGTCGGCCTCGGATGAGTCCGGGACGTCGCGAGCGTGGTCACGGTCGGTGTCGAGGTCCGCCGCCGTCGCGACGTCCGGGTCGGCGAGCGGACGCAGGAGCACTGCGTCCGTCCCCTCCGCTTCGACGGTGGCGGCCGTCTCGGCGACGGCCCGCGTCCAGCGGTCGTGGTCGGTCGCGACGAGCAGGACGGTCGACATACCGACGTCTCACGACTCGCGCGACAAAGAGGCTCTGACGGAGATGTGTACTGTTTATCTCGCGCGACCGGGACTCGGCCGCCTCAGTCGTCGGCCGCCAGGTCGACGTAGCGGACGAGGAACGTCATCAGCTTCCGCTCTGCCTTCCGGAGGTGGTTCGACGCCGTCGTCTTCGTGATGCCCATCTCGTCGGCGAGTTCCTCCAGTGTGACCTCCCGTGGAATCTCGAAGTAGCCCCGTTCGAGCCCGAGTTTCAGGAGTTCCCGCTGGCGGGGCGGAATCGAGGACAAAAGTTCCTGCCACTCTGCCGCAGAGGGGGTGATGCGGCGGCTGAACTCCTGGGAGATGCGCTCGATGCGGACGTGGCCGAACTCCTCGAGGATGGACGTCGCGTCCGAGAGTTCGTCGCGGTCCTCGAGCAGGAGGTCGAAGCACTCGTCTCCGTCGTGTAACTCGGTCGGGCCGAGGGGGAGAAAGCCCTCGTACATGAGCGTCTGGAGCGGCGAGAATTTCGAGAGGTGCCCCCTGAGGAAGAGCGTCCCGGCCGTCCGCGAGCCGTCGGTCGCGTCGTACGTCTCCAGGACCTCGACCGAGTCGATGTCGTCGTGGCCCCGTATCACGTCGCACGTGGCCTCGAAGTCGTCCGTCTCGAGGCTCATGAGGCCGATATACCGCCGGTTCCGGAACGTCGAGGCGAGGAACTCGCCGAAGACGTCGTACCGGCGGAGTTCCTCGGTCCAGTCCCCCTCGAATCGGACACAGACCCTGGCAGTCAGCATGGCTACTCTGACTGGATACGGCGTAATGGCTCTGTTGCACGCAACGCTCATCAGTGAGGGACGGCCCGGAGGCGGCGTGGCGAGTCCGCGGGGAGACGTGCCGACCCTGCGGAACTGGGTCGGCCCGACGACCTCACCGGGGCCGTCAGCGACCGTCCGTGCGGAGGAACGACGGCCGGGTTACCGCGTCGTGCGTGTCGGC
>NZ_JBEPXO010000138.1:0-5212 GCF_041641895.1 Salinigranum sp.
CCCCCCCCCCCCCCCACGACCCGCTCGGGGGCTCCCTTCGGCGTGTGCACGTCGAGAACGCCGACACCCTCGGCCTCCCAGTCGCCGCCGTGGACTTCGGCTTCGACGTAGTCGAGCGTCGTGTGCGACGTCACGTCGAGGACGCGTCCGGCCATCTCAATCTCCCGAGACCGACTGGCTCTCCGCCTCGGTCGTCGAGGGGTTCTCACCGTCGTCGAAGGGGTACCACGACTGCTTCGCGTCGGTGAGACAGGGGTCGTCGTACCCGTCGACCTCTTCGGGTTCGGCCAGTTCGACGAGGGTCTCGTGGCTCGTGGCGTCGACCCACTCGCGGAAGGTCTGGCCCTCCTCGCGGAGCGCGGCGAAGGCCTCGACGAGGTTGCGGATCAGCCCGGGAGTCTCGTCGGCAGGCACGCGCTGGCGTACCCACTCGATGAACGCGGGGTTCTCGCCGATGCCGCCGCCGACCCCGATGTCGAGCGCCTCGACCATCTCGCCGTTCTTGCGGCCGCGCATCCCCTGGATACCGATGTCGGCGGTCATCGCCTGTCCACAGTCCGCAGTACATCCCGAGTAGTGCATCTTGATGCGCGAGACGTCGTCGGGCAGGTCGACGTTCGTTCCGAGCCAGCGGAGCATCCGGGCCATTCGCGCCTTCGTCTCGGTGAGTGCGAGCGAGCAGAACTCCGTCCCGGTACAGGCCATCGCCCCCTGGACGAAGGGGTTGGGTTCGGGCTGGTACGTCTCCAGCAGTGGCTCGTTCAGCAGGTTCGAGAGGTTCCCGTCGGGGACGTCCATGAGCAGCGGGTTCTGCCGGCGGCTCAGCCGAATCTCGCCCGAGCCGTACGCCGCCGCCAGATCGGCGAGTTCGACGACGTCCTCGGCAGGCATCCGCCCCACGGGAACCGAGAGCCCGACGTAGTTCCTTCCGTCTTTCTGGTCGTAGACGCCGACGTGGTCGTGCGGGCCCCGCTCGGTCGGCTTGCCGGCGTTGTAGGTGTACTCACGGCGGAAATCGGTCCCGGCGCGCTCGAGTTCGAAGTCGAGGCGGTCGTCGAGCGCCTCGCGGACGGCGTCGGTGCCCCACTCGTCGACGAAGAACCGGGCGCGGTTCTTCGAGCGGTTCTGTCGGTTCCCCTCCGCGTGGTAGAGTTCGACGAACGCCCGGACCGTCTCCGTGGCCTGCTCGGGAGTCACGAACAGGTCGAGCGACCGCGCCCGCCGGGGTTCCCGGCCGCCGAGGCCACCGCCGACGCGGACGTTGAAGCCACGCACCTCCTCACCGTCGACGAGTTTGTGCGCGGGTTCGAGCCCGATGTCGTTGATGGAGTCCTGCGCACAGCCCTGGCGACAGCCCGAGACCGAGATGTTGAACTTTCGGGGCATGTTGCAGAGATCGTCGTCGCCGCGGATCTCTTCTTGAATCTCGTCGAGCAACGTGCGGCTCTCGACGTACTCGTTCGCCTTGCCGGCGACCGGACAGCCGGAGATGTTGCGCATCGTGTCGCCCCCGGCAGAGCGCGAGGAGACGCCGACGGCCTCCAGTTTCTCCCAGATCTCGGGGATGTCCTCGAGTTCGAGCCAGTGCAACTGGATCGACTGTCGGGTCGTGAAGTCGATCCACGCGTCGCCGAACTCGGGGTTCTCGACCGGTCCGGTGGCGTAGTCACGCGCGACTTCGCCGATGGCCTTCAGCTGACCGGGGTCGAGCACCCCCCCGCAGTTGGTGAGGCGCATCATGAAGTACGACTCCTGTCCGCTGCGGTGGTGGAACACCCCCCAGAACTTGAACCGGGAGAACCACTCGTCGCGCTCCGCCTCGGGAATCGAGTCGAAGCCGCGCTCCGCGAACTCCTCGAGCTTCTCGCGGACGGCGTCGCCGTACAGTTCCTCCTTCCACTGCTCTTTCTCGTGGGGCATCGGTTACCCCTCTCCCTCCCCGACCGGGGACTCGAAACCGAGAATGGTGTTCGATTGATTCGTTTGCACGGTCAGAAGTTTTCATAGCGTCATAAAGAAGTTCTCACTTGACAAATACGGAGATTCGAAGGGAGAACCGAACGGACACACACCCCGGGCCGGAACGGCGGGTATATTCCGGCTAATCGAGAGTGAATTTATCATCCGTCCGGGACGGCGTCGACAACTGGACGATGCGAGGGTTCGTCGCGCGGTGCCCCTCGGGTGTGTCTCACGGACACGTGGGCGTGAACGCACATGTGTATATTATGCCCACTAAACTGGAAATATAGACTATCGAAACGATTATAGTGTGCTTTGTTAAAGTATTCGCCCAGAATGAGAGGATACGCGTTCAGTCGATTCGTCTCGGAGACGACGGGGCGTGGAGCGTCGTCGGGACACGGACGGCGCGCCTCGCGTGAACGGGCGGTGGCGGGGAGATGAGCGAGTGGACGCCGACGACGTGTATGCGGTGTGCGGTCGGCTGTGGCCACCTCCAGCAGGGGGTCGACAGTGGGTACGGCCTCGACAGCGTCCGGGGAGACGCGACCCACCCCGTCAACCAGGGCCTCGCCTGTCAGCGGGGCGTCGACGAGACTGCCGACCCGGGCGGGGAGTGGCTGACGCGTCCGCTCGTCCGAGAGGACGGGGAACTCGTCGCGACCAGCTGGGACACGGCACTCGACGTCGTCGTCACACAGTTCGAGGCGGCGCTGGCCGAGACGCGAGACGGCGTCGCCGTGCTCGGCAGCGGGCAGCAGACGAACGAGGCGGCGTACGCACTGGGGAAGCTCGCTCGCGGCGGGCTCGGCACCCGCTACTACGACGCGAACACGACGCTGTGTATGGCTTCGGCCGTCACCGCGTACTACCAGGCGTTCGGCAGCGACGCCCCACCGCCGACGTACGACGACATCCCCGACGCGCGGACGCACCTCGTGTGGGGGGCGAACCCGGCAGTCGCCCACCCCGTCATGTACCGGTGGCTCGTCGACAGCGCCAGCGACCCCGACGCCGAGTTGGTCGTCGTCGACCCGGTCGAGAGCGAGACGGTCGACGACGCCGACTGTCACGTCCAGCTCGACCCCGGAACCGACCTCGCCTTCGCGCGGGCCGTCCTGGCGTCACTCGTCGAGACGGACGCGCTCGACCACGCCTTCGTCGAGGCGGCGACGACTGGGTTCGAAGCGTTGCGTGCCGCGCTCCCGTCGGTCGAAGCGGCCGCTGCCGCGGCCGGTGTCTCCGTCGCGACTGTCGAGCGCGTCGCACGGGCGTTCGCCGACCCGACGCTCGTGTACTGGGGGATGGGCGTCAACCAGAGCGTCCAGGGGACCGCGACGGCGCGGGCGCTCATCGATCTGTGCCTGGCGACGGGCAACCTCGGCCCCGGCACCGGCCCGTTCTCGCTGACCGGGCAGGCCAACTCGATGGGGACCCGCGTCTGCTCGTCGAAGGGGACCTGGCCCGGACACCGCCCCTTCGACGACCCCGACCATCGAGCCGAGGTTGCAGAGACGTGGGGCGTCCCGGTCAGCCGGCTTCCGGACGACCCCGGCCCCGGACCGGTCGGCATCGTCGACGCTATCGCGGACGGCCCGGTCGAGGCGTGCTGGACGGTGGCGACGAATCCGGTCGCGGGGATGCCCGACGCCGACCGCGTCCGGGAGGCGCTCGCGGACACGTTCCTCGTCGTTCAGGACACCTTCCGTACCGAGACCTGTGAGGTGGCCGACGTGGTGCTCCCGGCGGCGACGTGGGGTGAATCCGAAGGGACGGTGACGAACATGGAACGGACGGTGTCGCGGGTCCGCGCGGCGACCGACGTCCCGCCGAAGATCGAACAGGACGTCGACGTCATCGCGGCCATCGGACACCGACTCCACCCGGACCTGTTCGACCGACCGTCCCTCGACCCGGAGGCGGCGTTCGACGAACTGCGCACGTTGACGGCGGGGACGCCCGCGGACCTCTCGGGCATCACCTACGACCGACTCGAAACCGAGATGGCGGTCCGCTGGCCCGCGCCGGACGAGCAGAGTCAGGGTGGCTACCGGTACGTGACCGACGACGGCTGGGCGTTCCCGACGTCGTCGGGCCGGGCCCGGTTCTCGACGGGCACACACGGCGGACTCGCCGAGCCGACCGACGACGAGTACCCGCTCACGCTGACGACCGCCCGGCAGCCCGACGCGTACAACACGGGAGTGCGTACTCGTGGGGGCGACGCCGCCGCGTTACCGATCGCGCGAGTCCACCCGGAGACGGCGCTCGACCACAACGAGGCGCTCGACCGTGGGCGGACCGTCGTCACCTCGCGGCGCGCGGCGGTCACGGTTCGCGTCCAGCCGGACGACGGCGTCCCGAAGGAGATGGTCTGGCTCTCGATTCACCACCCGGCGGTCAACGTGCTCACCCTCCCGGTCGTCGACCCCGAGTCGGCCGAACCCAACTTCAAGCAGTGTGCCGTCGACGTACGGGCACCACAGCCCGAGCACCCGCTCCGGCAGCAGGGGATCACGGGCGGCGGCGAGACGGGGTCGGTCGACGGCGACTGACGCGTCTGTGGGACCTAAAGCTGTATTATCGAATGCCAGGAGGATAATGGATATTAGAACAGCAGTTATCACGACAGGGCCACGTCGACCCGACAACCGTGGACATTCGTCCAGAGACTGCCGAAGCGACTGACGTATCTGGAGAGACCGACGAACGGGCCGAGAGCTGCCCGGCTGTCGAACGGACCGAGAGCCGTCAGACGGTTCCGAGGACGAGATGACCCAGTGGAAGCCGACGACGTGTATGCGGTGTGCAGTCGGCTGTGGCTACCGCCAGCGGAGCGCGGAGGACGAGCCCGGTGTCGCGGACGTGTGTGGCGACCCCGACCACCCGACGAGTAACGGACTCAAGTGCCGACGCGGCGTTCGCGAGACGGTCGCCTCCGACTGTGAGCGCCTGACCGAACCGTTGATTCGCCGCGGCGGACGGCTCCAGCCGACGGACTGGGACACCGCACTCGGCGTCGTGACCACACGGCTCATCGAGGCACTCCGCGCCGGCAACGACAACGTGGCCGTGCTCGGCAGCGGGCAGCAGACGAACGAGGCGGCGTACGCGCTGGGCAAAGTCGCCCGTGGTGCGTTCGGTACCCGCTACTACGACGCGAACACGACGCTGTGTATGGCCTCGGCCGTCACCGCGTACTACCAGGCGTTCGGCAGCGACGCCCCACCGCCGACGTACGACGACGTGC
>NZ_JBEPXO010000139.1:0-5006 GCF_041641895.1 Salinigranum sp.
GCCGAGCGACGCGAGACGGTCACGCGTCTCGGCGCTCGGGACGATGACGGCGTCGGCACGCGAGAGGAACCACCGTTCGTAGCGCGTGCTCATCGACTCGATGCCGCGTTCGAGCCGCGGGTTCGATGTCAGGTAGTCGGCGTACTCTGCCGTCGGCGTGTGGTAGGAGGCGACGAACGGCACCTCCCGGCGGGAGGCGAGTCTGAGACCCGCGAGGCCGAGGCTGAACGGCGTGTGTGAGTGGACGACGTCGAGGTCGCCGCGGCGGACCCGCCGGGGCACTCTCGGCGCGGCGACGCGGAAGCCGTCGTAGAAGGGGAACGCGACCGACCGGACCGAGTACTCGCCGGGGTCGGGGTCGTGGCCGGCCGCCCGGGGGAACACCACGTCCATCCGGCCGCCGCGGCGCTCCCAGCGCTCGCGCCACGTCTTGATGGTGTAGGTGACCCCGTTGACCGTCGGCAGGTAGGTGTCGGTGAAGACGACGACCGACGCTCCGTCCATGTCGACGACCCTTCACGGCACGGGGGTTAATCGCTTCCGACTCGCTGACGCGCCGGCGCTCAGACGGCGTCGCCCGCCACGTCCCGGTACGCCTCGACGAGTCGCTCGCCGACGCGGTCCAGCGAGTGCTCCCTCGCGGTCTCTCGGGCGTTCTCGCCCAGTCGGCGGCGGAGGTCGGGGTCGTCGTCCAGTCGGCGGAGCGCCTCGCGGAACTCCTCGTGGGTGTCGCACTTCAGACAGTCCTCGCCGTGGATGTAGAACTCCTCGAAGACGGGGATGTCCCGCAGGACGCAGGCCTTCCCGCAGGCCATCGCCTCGAGCACGGCGATGCCCTGGTTCTCGTTCTTCGTGGGGAAGAGGTAGACGTCGCCGGCGCCGAACGCGCCGCGTTTGTCGTCGACCCACCCGGTGAACGTGACGTTGTCTGGCGGGTTCTCGACCCAGTAGCGGACCGTCGTGGAGGCGTGCGGGCCGGTGTCGTACGGACCGAACCACGCGAAGTCGTAGCCCGTCTCCCGGGCGAGTTCACAGAAGGTCGTCAGCCCCTTCCGCTCGAAGACGTTGCCGACGGCGAAAACGACCATCCCCTCGAGGCCGAACCGTTCGCGGTACTCTTCGCGGAGGGACTCGAACCCGGCGAGCGAGTCGAGGTCGACACCGTTCGTCGTCGGGCGGATGGGCGCTTCGACGGGGTACGACTCCAGGATTCGCTTCGTGTACTCGCTCGGACAGAGGACGAGGTCGGCCTGCGAGTAGAACCACCGGAGGTATCGCCCCAACGGGCGGGCGACGTACGTCGACCCGCGGAACGACTCGGCGAAGTCCTCGCGCGTGACGTGCGCGTGAAGCACGAGCGGGATGTCCGACCGCTTCGCGTGCCGGGCGACGGCGAGTGTCCCCGGACCGATGAGGTTGCAGTGAGCGACGTCGAACGCGCGGAAGGCGCCCCGGCCGCGAAGCCCGTACTCGGCGGCCGCGACAGGGGAGTCGCCCATCCACGGCGTCGTGAGGACCTCGACGTCGGTCGTCCGGAGCGCGGCCCGCTGCTGGTCGGCCGCCGTCCCGATGCCGCTCCGGTTGAGCCGTGACTCCAGTTCGAGGTAGTTGAGGACGCGCACGGTGAGGCGCTCGCCGCTCAGCGGTTTGACGCTGTCGCTTCGAACGCCGCTCCGGAACGCCTTTATCAGCCGGACGACCCATCGGGGACATGGGCATCCCGGCAGAGCGGATCGACCGTCTCGAGACGCTCGCACGCGAGGCCGTCCGCGACGGCGAGGACGACCGCGCCCGGGAGTACGTCCGTCTCGCCCGCCGGGTCGCCGAGCGCCATCGGCTCCGTCTCCCGCGTCGGTTCCGTCGGTTCACCTGCGACCGCTGCGACGCGTACCTCCGACCGGGCGTCAACGCGCGCGTCCGTCTCCAGTCGGGGAAGGTCGTCGTCGCCTGTGACTGCGGCGAACTCGCCCGCTACCCGTACAAGTGACGGGTCTGACACTCCCGAAACGGCGGCATGTATATTCAGGGCGAACTCCGTCATTAAAGCCAAGATACAAATAAACCGCGTCCGAACGGGCGGTGGCATGTGCGCACAGGAGCTGCGAAAGCGGGCACACGACCTCGACGTGACCGTCTGGGTCGGAAAAGCTGGCGTCGAGTCAGTCGTCGACGAACTCGCGGGACAGTTGGACGACCGGGACCTGGTCAAGGTGAAGTTCCTCCGGGCGGCACGGGGTGGGACGTCGACCGAAGAACTCGCCGAGGAACTCGCCGAACGGGTGGACGCTGACCTCTTCGAGACGCGTGGACACACCGCGGTGATGCTCCGATGAATACGGGTCTCCTCCTACAGGCCGGCGGCGGCGGTGGCTTCATCGGTCGCTTCCTCGCGCAGAACGGCGTCCCGTACGCCGAGTCCATCGGCGGGGTCGTCTCGTTCGTCGTCGCGTTCGTCGTCATCTACCTCGTCGGACGCGCCATCCTGTTCCCCATCCTCGACCGGGTCTTCGAGGCACGGGGGCTCGAGACCCACGCCATCAGACCGCTGAAGAAAATCGCCGGCGTGCTGGTCGTCTTCGTCGCCATCGCCGTGGCGTTCGGCTTCGCCGGCTACGGTAACTTCCTCACGTCGCTGGCGACCATCGCCGCCGCGGCGACACTCGCCATCGGCTTCGCGATGCAGGACGTCATCAAGAACTTCGTCTCGGGCGTGTTCATCTTCACCGACCGTCCGTTCAAAATCGGGGACTGGATCGAGTGGGACGGCGAGTCGGGTATCGTCGAGGACATCTCCTTCCGCGTCTCCCGCGTCCGGACGTTCGACAACGAACTGCTGACGGTACCCAACTCCCAGTTGACCGACGGCGTCGTCAAGAACCCCGTCGCGAAGGACAAACTCCGTCTGAAGGTGCCGTTCGGCATCGGTTACGACGACGACATCCCGAAGGCGACGGAGATTATCATGGAGGAGGCGGAGTCGCACGAGGACATCATGGACGACCCCGCACCCTCCGTACGGCTGACCGAACTGGGCGACTCCTCGGTCGTCCTGCAGTCGCGCGTCTGGATCGAGAACCCGAGCCGTGCCGACTTTGTCAAGACGCGCGGCGAGTACGTCACGAACGTGAAGGAACGGTTCGACGCCGAGGACATCAACATCCCCTACCCGAACCGCACCCTCCACGGTGCACTCCAGCTCGAGGGTATCGAGTCGGTCGTGTCCACGGCGGACGACTGACCCCGTACCGACCCATCCTCGTACCGCCCCGCTCCTGCGTCCTCGACCCTCCTGTGTCGGAGCCTCAGAGTTCGATGCGCTCGACCAACTGCGAGTCGTCGGACTTCGTGTTGACCGCGACGATCCTGATCTCGTCTTCGAGCATCGACTCTCTCAGCTTCGCCTTCAGCAGGTTGTCGACCTGGTAGACGCCGGCCGCGTTGACCATCTCGATTTCCACCTGGACGGGGACGCCGTCACCCTCGCGGAGGATGACGTTCGTGATGGCCTGCGAGGAGAGGGTGTTGATGCCGCGGCCTCCTTTCTCGTAGGGGATGCGCGAGCGTCCGCGCTCCATGTCCAGCGCGTCGGCGACCCTGATGACGCCCGCTTCCTTCGTGAGCGGCGTCTCTTCGGTGTGGTGACAGAGGATGGCGTGGAGGATTTCGGCTTTGACGCGGACGGCGCCGGACGTGTCGTAGAACTGCGGCAGGATGCGGTCGAGAATGTCCGACGCCAGCGGGATGGAGTAGTAGGCGTGCTCGTCGCGGTGGACGACGTGCCCGATGTCGTGGAGCGTCGCCGCGAACGCGACGATGACCGGTTCGTCGGCCTCGTCGAGGCCCTGGTCCGCGGCGCCGTTGAACTCACAGCCGCCGGCCTTCAGCAGTTCGTACAGTCGGAGGGCACGGTTGCGGACGATGGAGATGTGTTTGGGGCCGTGGTCGTTGTACCCCTTCCGCGTGACGGCGTTGACGTTCTGTGCCTCGAGGAGCGTCGTCACCTCGGGGTCGTCGAGCAGGTGGGGGAGGACCTCGTTGAGTCTCTCGTCGGGGAACGCGTGGTCGGCGTCGGGGTCGTACGTACGAGCGCCGGTTGGTTCGCTCATCGTTCCTTCGACGTGAGGCGACGAAAAAAAGCCGACGGATACTCCGACGCCGTCTCACCTGACGGGGCGTTCGGAGCCGAGAGCCTCAGTCTCGGGCGGCGAGAGCCGCCTCTTCGACCGCTTCGTAGTCGGGTTCGACGGTGGGATCGTCCGACACCCAGGCGTAGGTGACGTCGCCGTCGCCGTCGACGACGAACACCGAGCGCTTGGCGAGCCCGTAGACACCGTACTTCTCGAAGTCCATCGAGATGTCGTACGCCTCGATGAGTTCGCGGTTGGTGTCGCTGACGAGGGGGTACTCGAGTCCGTGTCGCTCGCGGAGTTCGTTCAGCGTGAACGGCGTGTCGATGCTGATGGCGTAGAGGTTCGCGTCGGCGGCCTCGAACTCCGCGAGGCGCTCCTGGAACGTCGCGAGTTCGGACATGCACGTGGTGGTGAACGCCGCGGGGAAGAACGCGAGGACGAGCGGTGCCTCGTCGAGGTGCTCGGAGAGTGTGAACGACTCGATGTCGCCGGTTGCCATCGGTGCGGTGAAATCGGGGGCGGTGTCGCCGACGTCGACCATACGTCCTCTTCGGCTGACCGTCGCTTCATGGTTGTGTTCGCGGCAGGCGTGAGCGACGCAGGAGCACGCAGGGGTGACCGCCCGGGCGAACTGGGGCCGGACGAGAAGACGCAGCCGTTGCGGGTAGCACCGCAGCCAGCGTCGGGTGCGCAGGCGGTGCCTCCACGCCAGTTCGCCACCCGTTCGGACCGATTCCTCGTGGTGATATGCGGTCCAAAAAGCCTATAATTGCTACTTGGTTAAGCTGAGATAGCGATGTCCAATATCATACTGTTCCCGGGGCTGCCGGGCGGGCCGGAGCTGCTCATCGTGCTGTTCGTGCTCGTCCTGCTGTT
>NZ_JBEPXO010000140.1:0-4786 GCF_041641895.1 Salinigranum sp.
AGGACGCGCTGTTTCTCGGCGTCGGGACACGCGACGGAAATCTTGTCCGCGACGATGTCGCCGTGCTCCTCGAGGAGGCGGTCGACGCGGGCGTCGAACGGTTCCTCGCTGGCGATGGCGGCCCCCAGAAGCCCCATCAGGACGCCGTCCTTCTCGCGGATGTGGCCGCGGATGGAGAAGCCGCCGCTCTCCTCGCCACCGACCAGGGCGTCGTGTTCTTTCATCCCCTGTGCGACCCACTTGAAGCCGACCGGGGTCTCGAACACCTCCTCGCCGTGTGCGTCGGCGATGCGGTCGATGAGGAACGTGGTCGACACCGTCCGGACGGCGGGCCCGGAGTCGGACTGGAGCAGGTAGTCGTACAGCGCGGCGAAGAAGAGGTTCTCGTCCAGTTTCCCGCGCTCGGGTGTGACGAACGCGACCCGGTCGGCGTCGCCGTCGTTCGCCACGCCGAGGTCGGCGTCGTGTTCCCGGACGGCCGTCTCGAGGTCGGCGAGGTTCTCCGCGCTCGGTTCGGGGTGGGCGCCGCCGAACGTGGGGTCGTCCTCACAGCGCAGTCTGACGACCTCGGCCCCGGCGGATTCGAGCAGCGCGTCCGTGACGCCGCGGCCGGAGCCGTGGATGGCGTCGTAGACGACCGTGACGTCGGAGAGGTCGGCGTCGACGAGCGAACGGGCGTGTTCGGCGTGGACGGCGACGAGGTCCTCCCGCCGGACCTCGCCGTGTTCGTCCTCGGGCAGGAGGTCCGGTTCGCGGAGGTTCTCCTCGATGCGCGCTGTCACCTCGGGCAGCGCGGGTGCGCCGTCGCTCGGGATGAACTTCACGCCGTTGTACTCGGGCGGGTTGTGCGACGCCGTGAGCATGAGCGCGCCCGAACAGCCCCGGTCGACGATGTTGTACGCGGTGACCGGCGTCGGACAGTCCCGCTCGGGGAGGACGACGTCGAAGCCGTTGCCCGAGAGGACCTCGGCGAGCGACTCGGCGAACCCCGGCGACGACTCGCGCGCGTCGTACCCTACGAGGACCGGGTCGTCGAACCCCTCCTCCCGGAGGTAGTCGGCGACGGCCTGTCCGACGATCCGGACCCGGTCGTCGGTGAACGTGTCCAGCGTCGCGCGCCACCCGTCAGTACCGAAGGAAATCGCGTCCATACCAACTACTCAGCAGTACCGGCCTAATAAGTGTGCCAGCCGGCAGCACGGCGTGCGCGGAGTGGGCGGGGGACGCGACGCGGTGCTCCGACTCGCGGTGTCGTCGTTGACTGCGTGGGCCGACCACGTGACCGACCGGTGTGACGGTCAGTGTCGTCCGGCGGACGTTCGCCGTTCGCGTGGAAAACCGTTAAACGGTGAGGTAGTTGACAAGAGGAAGGGAGACGACAAGATGCGACACGCCACCGGTCCGATTCGGGTGCTCCACGTCGACGACGACGAGCAGTTCGCGGAGCTGTCCGCGGTCTTCCTAGAGCGGGAGGACGACCGGCTCGCCGTCGAGACGGCGTCAAGCGTCGACGAGGGCCTCGACCTGCTCGCAGAGGACGACTTCGACTGTGTCGTTTCCGACCACGATATGCCGGGACGGGACGGTATCGATCTCCTCTGGGCCGTCCGTGACGAGTCGCTACAGCTGCCGTTCATCCTGTTCACGGGCAAAGGGAGCGAGGAGATAGCCAGCGAAGCCATCTCCGCGGGCGTCACGGACTACCTCCAGAAGCGGGGTGGGACGAGCCAGTACGCGGTGTTGGCCAACCGGATCACGAACGCCGTCGGGCAGGCGCTCGCCCGACGCGAGCGTCAGCGTCATCTCGACGCCATCGAAACCGCCAAAGAGGGGATCAGCATCCTCGACGAACAGGAACGGTTCGTGTACGTGAATCGGGCGTACGCCGACATGTACGGGTACGAGCCGGAGAAGATGGTCGGTGAACACTGGTCACTGGTCTACGACGACGACGGTCTCCGAACGGTCGAAGAGGAAATCCGCCCGGTCGTCGAAGCGGAGGGGTACTGGCACGGGGAGACGACCGGCAAGCGCGCCGACGGGAGTGTCTTCGTCGAAGAACACACAATCGCGACCACCAGCGAGGGAGGCTTCGTCTGCATCGTCCGGGACATCACCGGTCGCAAGGAGCGCGAGCGACGGTTCGAGGCTGTCTTCGACAACACCTACACGTTCATCGGACTCCTCGAACCCGACGGGACCGTCCTCGAAGCCAACGAGACGGCCCTCTCGTTCGCTGGAATCGACCGCGAGGAGGTCGTCGGAGAGCCGGTCTGGGAGACCTACTGGTTTCAGGTGGGAGAAGAGAGCCGGACGGTCGCCCGTGACGCGGTCGAGCGGGCACGCTCGGGGGAGTCGTATCGGGACGAGATCCGTGTCCAGGGCGCCGACCGCGAGGCGGTCATCGACTTTACCCTCCGACCCGTCACCGACGAGGACGGTGAGGTGACGTCTCTCGTCCCCGAAGGACACGACATCACCGAGATCAAGCGACGAACACAGCAGTTGAGAACGCTCGTGGACACCCTCCCGGGGGTGGTGTATCGGTGTGAGAACGAACCCGGCTGGCCGATAGAGCGAATCAGGGGGGAGGTCGAGGAGTTGACCGGATACACCCGGCACGCGTTCGAGACGGGGGCGGTGACGTTCGAGGACGACCTCGTACATCCGGAGGACCGGGAGGAAGTGCGGGCCACGGTAGCGGATGCGATGGCGCGGCAGGAGTCATTCGAGACGACGTACCGCATCGTCACCGAGGGCGGCGAGACGAAGTGGGTCTGGGAACGAGGGAGGTACGTCTCGTCGGTGGGGACGGACGAGGAGGCGCTGACGGGGTTCGTCACCGACGTCACGAAACGACGGGAGATAGCGGCGGAGCTACACAGAGAACGGGAGTTCGTCGACCTGACTCTCGACCGGCTCGACGACATCTTCTACGTCGTCGGGAGGGACGGGGAGCTCTACCGATGGAACGACCAACTCGCCACGGTCACCGGCTACGACGACGAGGAGATCGAGACGATGCGGGCGCTCGAGTTCTTCCCGGACGAAGAGCGCGAGCGAATCGCCGGCGCGATCGACGAGGCGCTGACGGCCGGGAGCGCGACCGTCGAGTCCGAACTGCTCACGGCGAACGGCGACCGCGTGCCGTACGAGTTCACCGGAACCCGGCTCGATTTGCCCGACGACGAAGGAGTCGGCCTCGTCGGTATCGGACGGAACATCGAGGAACGGAGACGGGACGACCACGACCGAAGACGGGAGATCGAGCGGCTCGACGAGTTCGTCAGCGTCGTCACTCACGACCTCCAGAGTCCGCTTGGCGTGGCCGGAGGGCGGATCGAACTGGCTCGAACGGAGTGCGACTCCGAACACCTCGACGTCGCGGCCGACGCACTGGCCCGGAGTCGAGAACTCATCGACGACCTGGTCGCGGTCGCCCGGGAGGGCCACCGGGCGGACTCCGTCGAAGCGGTCACCCTCACCGACGTCGTCACGAACTGCTGGCGGAACGTCCGGACGGGGAACGCGACACTGGTGCTCGAAGGGAACCGAACCCTCCACGCCGACCGGAGCCGACTCCAACAACTGCTGGAGAACCTCGTTCGGAACGCCGTCGAACACGGCGGTGAGGACGTGACCGTGACCGTCGGCGAACTGGACGACGGGTTCTACGTCGCGGACGACGGTCCGGGAATCCCCGAGAGCGAGCGCGAACAGGTCTTCGAGCCGGGGTACACCACGACGTCGGACGGGACGGGCTTCGGGCTGAGTATCGTCAGGTCGATCGCCGAAGACCACGGCTGTCGGGTGACGATCACCGACAGCGACGACGGCGGGACGCGTGTGGAGGTCACGGGCGCGGACGTCGTCGAGTGAACGACGGCCGACGAACGGCGAACGACGAACAGCGAGCGGCTGTCGGTGCACACGCCGCGTCCTCCCGACGAGAGTCTCCGCGGGCGGGACGGGCCCTCTCAGGACGGGACGGATTGGCGTCCGACGGGGAGGAACGGGCGTTCGGAGTCGGGGCACGGGTCGGCGAGACCGGCGCGTCCGACAGCGGTCGGGTCAGCGACGAGGGCGGGCACTACTCCGTCTCGGTGTCGAGCACTCGTGCGACGTCCGTCTCGGCGGCCAACCGTCGCTTGCGGTCGTGCGACAGCGACTTGAGTTCGTACTCCCGGGACATCGCCGCCGACCGGGAATCGAACGCCTCGACGTGGACCAGTTCGACGGGCGTCCGCCCCCGGGTGTACTTCGCCCCCTCGCCCGCGTCGTGTTCGGCCTCCCGACGGCGCGGGTCGGTCGTGTAGCCCGCGTAGTACGTCCCGTCCGCACACCGGAGGAGGTACGCGTAATGCACACCCAGTGGAGCGGCCGGAGGGTCCTCAAGCTTTCTCACTCTCACTCGTCTCTACTCGTCCCTCGCTCGTCTCTCACTCGGGCGGGCGACGACGGCAGGAAAGTGGCTTCGCGTGGTGGTCGTCTGCGACTCAGCGGTCATGCGTTGCGGGTCCGGTTCCGCGCGACCTCCGCGATGCCCGCGTTCGCCGAACAGTTTGGACAGGCGAGGACTCGCCCGACTTCGTCGGCGAACACGCGCGCGAAGCGCTCGGAGATGTGCGACCCGCAGTGGTCGCAACTTGGCATCGTGTGCGCCCGGCAACCACCAGTGCCGGTGACTCTCGGTTAGGAGTACAGGGTTATAGGGCTTCGCGCGCACGCGCGGGGAGTGGAAGTCCGTTCAGTTAGCGGACGAGAGACGCCACGATTTGAACCGGGC
>NZ_JBEPXO010000141.1:0-4533 GCF_041641895.1 Salinigranum sp.
CTCGTGCGACTGCGGGCGCTCCACTGATGCCCCGCGCGACTGCGGGCGCTCCACAGATGCCCCGCGCGACCGCCTGCGCTCAGCCCTCGTGCTCCTGCGGGCGGGCCACCAGCGACGCCCCGGCGTGGTGGGTCTCACACACCGCGGGGTCGTAGCCGGCGTCCGACAGGCCGGTGCCCACGGCGAAGACGGTCTGGCCGAGCATCGCCATCGACGCCTCCCCGCCCGCGTCGGACACGTCGACGACGGTGTCCCGGACACGCTCGGTCAGGAGACCGGCCTCGCGGGCGAAGCGGCGAGCGGCGTACATGAACTGCGCGAGTGTCGGCTCTGCGACCACCCGAGACAGTGCCTCCGTCCCCGCCTGCGACAGTGCGTCGGTGTCGCCACCGATGACGGTCTCCGTCGAGAGTTCCCCGAAGGCGAGATACTCCACGCGCGTCCGGGCCGGAATCCCGTCGAGCGTCCCGGTGGGGGGTGCGCCGGGTTCGAGTCGAATCGGCAGGCCGCCGCGGGCCTGTGCGACCACGTCGCCGAGGCCGGTGCCGGACTGCACCTCCGCGCCGTGTGCGAGCGTCACGAGTTCGTTCTCCGAGAGGTTCGCGTCGAAGACGGCGTTGGCGGTCAGTGCGGTCCCGAGTGCCATCGCGCCGGAGACGCCGAAGCCGGACCCGACCGGCAGGTCCGTCGTGGCGGTCACGCGAGCCGAGACACCGAGCGCCGAGAGGACGCGCTCGACCGGTTCCATCTCGATGCTGGTGTCGTCCAGATACACCGCAGTCTCGTCGGCCCGCCGGACCGTCACCTCGACGCCGTCGGTCAGCGTCAGGCCCGCACCGCGCGACCCGGCCTCCGTCGGGTCGTCCGCGCGGTGGACGCTGAAGAAGCCCGTGACGTGTCCCGGCACGAACGCCGTCGCCTCGTCGGTCATCCCTCGGTGCTGTGTGGCTCTCGCGGTTAAGCGTTACAGTTCGTGGTCGGAGGGTGCGCCGAGGCTGTGTCGAACCCGTCCCGGCGCGGTGGAACGGCACGACGGGGCCGTGAGCACCTGCCCCGGCGCGGTGGAACGGCACGACGGGACCGTGACCACCCGTCCCGGCGCGGCCGCACGGCGCGACGGGGCCGTGAGCACCTGCCCCGGCGCGGTCGGGAGACCTAAGCGGGCCGGCCCGCAAGACGGCGGTATGTCGAACGACGCCACGGGGACCGACGACCTCCCGGACGCGGCCCGCGAGGAGATCGCTCGCTCGGTTCGGGCGGCGCTGGCGAGACACGGCTACGCCGACCTGACGACGAAGCAGGTCGCCGCGGAGTCCGCGAAGAGCGAGGCGTTCTTCTTCTACCACTGTGACTCGAAGGCCGAACTCATCCTCGTCTTCTTGGACTGGGCGGCGGAGTACTCGCTTGGCCGTCTCGAAGCCGTCGCCGACGACCCGGACCCCGCACGGCGACTCTACCGGGCCTGCGACGTGCTCCTCGGTGACCCCGACGACGACCTCCAGCGGGGGACCTACGTGGCGATAATGGAACTGCTCGCGCACGCGGCCCACGACGAGGCGTTCGCCGAGCGACTGACGCGCTACGAGCGCCGCGTCCTCGACGACCTCGCGGGCTTCGTCCGCGACGGCATCGAGTCGGGCGACTTCCGGGACGTGGACCCCGAACAGGTCGCGGGCGTCGTCCTGATGACCGCAGACGGCACCGCGGGGGCGGTGATGGCTCTGGGGATGGCGGACGTGGGCGCGAACGTGCGGGCCGGCGTGTTCGAGTATCTCGACCGCGTGGTGCTCGCCGACGGCCGTGAACGGCCGACTCTGTGAGGTCGGGGGTCGCCCGTGGGAATCGACGATTTCACCCGACGACGGGGTGACACGTCGTGGGTACGACAGCTATTTCTGCCGAGCGCGCTTTATATAAACTGTCCATGAGTTACATCATGGCGACTTCACCATCACGCCCCACACCGGGGCAGATTACCAATGGACGATACATCCAAATACCTCATACACGCCGACATCGCCGCCGACGGGGTGGTAGAGCGGAGTGACGTCGTCGGGGCCATCTTCGGGCAGACCGAAGGGCTCCTCGGTGACGACCTCGACCTCCGCGACCTCCAGCAGTCGTCGAAAGTCGGGCGGATAGACGTACAGGTAGACAGCGAGAACGGCCAGTCACACGGGACCGTCACCATCGCCTCCAGCCTCGACAAGGTGGAGACGGCCATCCTCGCGGCTTCACTGGAGACCATCACGCGCGTCGGCCCGTGCCGTGCGACAATCGAGGTCGACGACATCGAGGACGTGCGGGCCGCGAAGCGCCGCGAGGTCGTCGAGCGAGCGAAACAACTCCTCACCGAGTCGTTCGACGACAGCGTGATGGACTCCCGGGAGATTCTCGACGAGGTCCGCGAGGCGGTCCGCGTCGAGGACATCACCGAGTACGCCGGCCTCCCGGCCGGCCCGCACGTCACCGACTCCGACGCCATCATCGTCGTCGAGGGCCGCGCAGACGTGCTCACGCTGCTGAAGTACGGCATCAAGAACGCCATCGCGGTCGAGGGGACGAACGTCCCCGACGCGGTCGCAGAACTCACCGCAGAGCGCACCGTGACGGCCTTCCTCGACGGCGACCGCGGCGGGGAACTGATTCTGCGCGAACTCGCGCAGGTCGGCGACGTGGACCACGCCGCGTTCGCGCCGACGGGCAAGTCCGTCGAGGACCTCGCCCGCCACGAGGTGATGTCCGCACTCCGCGACAAGGTCGACTACGCGACGCTCGTCGAGTCGGGCGACCTCGACACGGTCGAGACGGAGGACGCCGCACGCCCTCGGACGGGGTCGCCGGCGACGACTGAGTCGCCCGCGGCCGCCACTCCCGATGGGGAGCGAGTCGGCACAGACAGCGGCCACGCCGGGACCGGCGTGAGCGAACACACGGACGGACCGACCCCCGCCTCGGACGGGGATACGACCGTCGGGGCGGTCCAGTCGGCAGACGGCGCGACAGCGACGACCGACTCGGCCGAGGCCGACGCCACGGTCGGGTCGGTCGCCGCGGCCGAGGAGGCCGTCACAGAGGCCGCGTCGGAGTCGGCCGGCGAACAGACACTCGTCGACACGGCGGAGTCGGCGGCCGACGCGACGCCCGCCGACGAGGGCGACTCGGCGGCGGAGCCGAGCGACGTGGACGCCGAGCAGTCCAGCGAGGCCGTGGCAGCGGCGACAGAGACCGACGCCACAGACGAGTCGGCCGAGACGGACGCCACAGACGAGTCGGCCGAATCGGAGCCACAGGAGTCGGAGACGGGCGACGAACCCACGGCGACGCTCCGGGGACACGTCTCTGACGTCATCGACGGCGAGCGCGGCGTCGTGCGACTCCTCGACGGCGACCTCGGCGTGCTCGAAGAGACGGCCGCAGGCGAGGCGTTCGCGGCACTCGAAGGGAGCGAGACGGTCCCCTTCGCGGTGGTTCTCGACGGGCCGGTGAGCCAGCGACTGCTCGACGTGGCGGCACAGCGCGGTGTCGACCACCTGATCGGCGAGTCGACAGAACAGTACGTCAAGAAACCCGTGAGCGTCCGCGTCCGCACCGCAGACCAGCTCCGCGCGAGCTGACCCGCGTCGTCCGGCCGTGCGGTTCGTTCGACTCCTCGCTGCGTACCTCAGTCGTCGGCGGGGGCCTCGACCGCCTCCCTGATACCGTCGAAGGAGCCGAAGTGGAGCACTTCGTCGGGTTCACGCCGGAGTTTCCGCTCGTTCTGCAGGTCGTCGCTCTCCTCGACGGGGTAGCCCATCGTGAGCAGCATGACCGGTTCGAACTGGTCGGGCACGTCGAACTCGTCGAGGACGCCCTCGGCGTCGAAGCCGCCCATCGGACAGGTGGCGACGCCGCGGTCCCACGCCGACAGCATGACGCTCATCGCCACGAGCGCGGTCGAGCGGGTCGTCCAGACGCGCCGTTCTTCCTCGTCCATCTCGGCCATCCCCTCGGCCGTGTCGACCAGGTGTTCCTTCACGTCCTCGTTCGGGATGTACTCCTTGTCGAGCCAGTCCTCGAAGACCCGGTCGGCGTGCGCCGAGGGGTCTTTGTTGCCGAGGACGACCACGCCGACCGGCGCGTCGGTGACGTGTTCCTGGTCGTTGGCGACGCCGCGCAGGCGTTCGCGGTCCTCGTCGTCGGTCAGGACGAGAAACTCCCACGGCTGGAGGTTGAAACTGGAGGGGGCGAACGTGGCGTCCGCGAAGATGTCGTGTATCGTCTCCTCGTCGAGCGACTCGTCGGTGTACTCGTGGACCGACCGGCGGCTCCGCAGTGCTTCGCTGAGTTCCATCGAGTGAACGGTAGGGCGGGACGGGTAAAGCGAACGCGGACGCGGGGCTGGTTGCCGCTTTCTGTATGGTATCAGTAGACACGAAATAATCAGTTACGGTCGTGAAATCTAGTAACCGTGGCGTCACCCGATTACCCGGATGATACCGGACGTCGGCGGTCGAATCCGCGTCGCTTGAGGGACACGAGCGGTTCGTCGTC
>NZ_JBEPXO010000142.1:0-4483 GCF_041641895.1 Salinigranum sp.
GCCCGGCCGCGGCGCCGTCGCGGACGTCGTCGAGTCCGGCGTGCCGGAGGTCACGGTCGGTGACGCGGAAGACGCCCTCCTCGCCCGCGACGAGTCGCCCGTCGACCGCCCGCGGTCCGTCGACGCCGCCGACGGTCCGCCACGACCGCGTGTCGTCGTCGAACGCGAGCGTCCCGACGGACCCGTCCTCGCCGACGGCGACGACCTGTTCGGCGGTGAGTCCCACCGCCACCGCGGGGCCGAATCCCAGCCCCTCGTACCCCGGCGCGAGCAGGACGTCCTCGTCAGTCGCGACGGCGATTCTCCCTCCGGTCCCGGCGACGTCCCGGGCGGTACAGTGGTGGTCGACGCGGAAGCCACCGACCCGGTCGCCCGAGACGTCGACCACGACACAGCCGACGCCCGCGGCGACGAACACCTCGGTCTTGCCGGCCTTCGACGCGAAGACGCGTTTCTCTTCGATTGAGAGGTCGCCGTCGGTCATAGCGTGATGACAGTCGACTGCCGAGGTCAATAGCGCTTCCGCTCGTCTCTCTCCGTCGTCCGGCACTCCGTCACTGCCCGGTACTCCGTCACCACTCTCTCACACGAGCGGGAGATCGAGCACCGAACGCCACCTCACAGGAACTCCCGGACCTCCGAGTACCACATGTCGTGGTAGTCGACCTCTCCGAGGGCGTCGGCGACGTCGACGGCCAGCGAGTGCCAGCAGCGCTCGCGCGGGTCGGACTGGTCGAGGTTGTACTCGGCGTCCTTGCAGGTGCACTGGCCCTCCTCGATGATGTACTCGTCGTCGTACCCCACCACCACGGTGAAGTCGCGGTAGCGCTTCACCCGACCCTCGGAGACGGCCTCGATGGCTCGCTGGCCCCGTCTGCTGTGCGTCGAGACGATCGCGTCGACGATGGCCGGCGTGAGTCGACCCGTCTCCCGGAGCGCCGCTCGCCAGTCCTCGGTCGGGTCGACTTCGGTGTCGGCGGCGTCAGCGGACGACGTAGTGGCGGCCGCGTCGGCGGCGTCGCTCCCCTCGCTCTCGCCCCCGTCGTCCTCCTCGCTCCCTCCTTCGTCGTCGACGCCGGTCACGGCACGCGGTTTGCCCGATGCGGACAAAAGGCGTTCGGTCACCCCGTCCGTCTCGGTATCACAACCGCTTTGCCCGGCGCTCGGCGAGTGGGGGTATGCTCGTCAGCGAAGGGGGGGTCGAGGTGGCGGTGCCCGAGGCCCGCGACGGTGCCTCCGACGGCAGTGGCGACGGCGTCTTCTTCAACCCGACGCAGGAACTCAACCGCGACGTCACCGTCGCCGTCCTCCGCGCGTACCGCGACCGGGACCCCCGTGCGTCGTCGTACCTCGACGCGATGGCCGCCTCGGGAATCAGGGGTGTTCGCGCGGGACGCGAGGGCTACGACGTGACCTGTGCGGACGTCGACCGCGACGCAGTCGCCCTCGCTCGTGAGAACCTCGCGCGCAACGACGTCGCGGGCGAGGCGGTCCACCGCGACGTCAACGCCCTCCTGCACGACGAGGGTCCGTTCGACGTCGTCGACGTCGACCCGTTCGGGACGCCGATGCCCTTCGCCGACAGCGCCTTCGCCAACACCCGTGACCTCGTCTGCGTGACGGCGACCGACACCGCGCCGCTCTGTGGCGCCCACTTCAACTCCGGCGTGCGCAAGTACGCCACGGTGCCGCAGAACACGGAGTACCACGCCGAGATGGGGCTCCGCGTCCTCGTCTCGGCGCTCGTCCGGACCGCCGCCCGGTACGACACTGCCGCCGTGCCGATTCTCTCGCACGTCACCCGCCACTACGCGCGGACGTATCTCGAACTCGACCACCGCGCGACCAGCGCCGACGCGGCCATCGACGAGCTGGGGTACGTCCACCACTGCGACGACTGCCTCCACCGCTCGTCGGAGACGGGGCTGGTCGCGCACCCGCCCGAGGCGTGTCCGCACTGTGGGTCGTCGGTCCGCACCGCGGGGCCCGTCTGGCTCGGGTCGGTCCGCGACGCCGAGTTCGCCTGCGCCGTCCGCGCCCACGTCACCGACGACATGGGCGAGGCGAAGGCGGCACGTTCACTGCTGGAGACGCTGGCGGCGGAGGTGACGGCCCCGACCCACTACGACCAGCACAAACTCTGCAAGCAGTGGGGCGTCCCCGCCCCGGGGATGGACGACTTTGTCGCGGCGCTCGAAGACGCCGGTTACGAGGCCTCACGGGCCCACTACCACGGCACTGCGCTGAAGACGACTGCCTCGGTCTCCGAGATGCGGGCGGCGACTGACGACCTGTTCTAGCGTCGCGGAGCGCCGTCTTCTTGTACCGGTAGGCAGAAACCTCTCGCGATGGCTACACGTTCTTCGGCCGGTACCGCCCGCACCGTCCTGAACACGGTCCGTGAGAAGGAGGTGACGTTCCTCGCCGCGAGCATCTCGTACTACATCCTCGTCTCGCTCGTCCCGCTGCTCGTGTTGGCGCTCGTCGTCGCCGTCCTCGTCGGCGGCGACGCGCTCCGCGCGCAGATTCTGGCCCAGGTCGACGCCAACCTGCCCGCCGGGGAGGCGCTCGTCGGGCAGGCGCTCGCGGACCGGACCGCACAGGGAGGGCTCGGCGTCGTGAGCCTCCTCCTGACGGTCTGGGGGGCGCTGAAGGTGTTCCGGGGGCTCGACACGGCGTTCAGTCGCATCTACGCCGTCGCCGGGCGGGGCATCGTCGACCAGTTGAAAGACGGCACCGCGGCGCTCGTCTCCATCGGCGTCGGCGTCACCGGCGTCGTCGTCCTCGGGAGTCTGCTCGCCGTCGTCGACTCGACGCTCGTCGCCCTCGCCGGGCCGTTCCTCCTCCTCGGGACGCTCACCGTCGCCTTCCTGCCGCTCTACTACATCCTCCCCGACGCCGACGTCAGCCTCCGCGAGGTCCTCCCGGGGACGGTGTTCGCGGCGGTCGGCTGGGCCGCGCTGGGCACGCTGTTCGGCATCTACGCCCAGCAGGCCGGTGGGAGCGTCGCCGGTGCCCTCGGCGCGCTGCTCCTGCTCATGACGTGGTTCTACCTCTCCGGCATCCTCATCCTCACCGGCGCGGTCATCAACGCCGTCGTCGGCGGGCGGACGGGGGATGACCGGGACCGGCAGGTACAACACGCGGGAAGCCGACGTGACGAACCAGCAGAAATGAGCGAGGGCGAACCCGACTTCGAAGGCAAGGTCGAACCGAGCGGTGCGCCTGACATCTCAGACCTCGAACGCCGCGTCGAGGAGCTCCGGGCCGACCTCGACGACTTCGAACGCGACGTCGACGACCGGACGCTCCCGAAGGCGGACGTCGAGGCCGAGTTGAAACGCTACGTCCGCCGGCGGATGCGACGCGGGAAGGCGCGCGGCTGGGGTCCCTACCTCGTGCTGCTCTACGGAACGGTGATGACCCTCGGGGCGTTCTTCTTCCTCGACGGCCTCTGGGCCATCCTCGCCATGGTCGTCCTCTTCCTCTCGACGCTCGGGCTGTACACCCTCTTCATCCTCGTCGGCATCGGGTTCAACGCCCTCTCGGTCCCGGCGAAGGCGGCCGACGCCGTCCGCGACCGGCGGGGCTGAGCCCCCCCACGGCTGACCGCCTCGTTCCTGCCTGCTACACGCCGAGGACCACCGTCCCGAGGACGACGACACCGGCCACGCACGCGACGACGCCGACGCCTCGCGCGAGTCGGCCACCCCACGACACCGTCCGTTCGACCGAGAGGACGACGGTGATGAGCGCCATCCAGACGAGGTTCATCGTCCCGACGACGACCATGAACGCGAACAGCGCCCAGCAGCAGCCGAGACAGAACCGCCCGTGCTCGAGCCCCATCCGTGCGGCTCCCCGGATGCCGGGACGGCTGTGCGTCAGCAGGAACCCCAGTGGTGTTCGGCAGTGGTGCAGACACTGGTCCTTGTACGACGACAGCTGGTACACGCCGAGCAGGAGCAGTGTCCCACCGAACACGACCCCCGTTCCCGCGATACGTCCGAGCGGCACGAACTGGTTCACGAGCAGTGGGACGACGCCGACACTCGTCCAGAGGAGCGTGTACGACCCGAGGAACGCCCCGACACGGAGCAGCCGCTCGTGTCTCGGATGCGCGGCCAGCGTCCCGTGGTACAGTCGCACGAGTGGGACCGACGACGGGTACATCATCGCGATCATCATGACACCCCACATGACGAGGTAGAGCACCCACCCCCGGAACCCCGCACCGGCGGCCATCATCTCGGGGACACCGGGGTCCGCCACATCCAGCGCCGCTCCCGTGCCCCCTCCTCCGGGCATCGGGAGCACCCGGGCGACCATCGCGAGCCAGGCCACGAGCGCGAGCACGTACACTCCCAGGCCGACGAATCGTGTCTCCCGGGGACCGAGCCTGCGGCTCTGGCGACCGCTTCTGGTTTCCTGTCGGTGCTCCATGTCTCAGGCGTTCGTCAGTTCGAAGTCGCAGACGAAGGCG
>NZ_JBEPXO010000143.1:0-4012 GCF_041641895.1 Salinigranum sp.
TCGGCGATGCGGGCGAGCGCGAGCGCCGAAGCGATGGCGTCGGGGTCGGGGTTGTCGTGCATCACGACGGCCAGCGTCCCGTCGACGTCCCGGAGCACGCGCAAGAGGCGGGTGACGCGCGTCACCGTCGGCCCCGTCACCGTCTCGAGGACCGCCGCCGCCACCGACTCGTGCGGGTCGACGACGCGGTCAGCCACCGTCTGGAGCGCGTCGAGCGTCTCCTCGCTGGGGTCCGCCCCCGTGTACGCGACGACGAGAGCGTCGGGGAACCGCTCGCGGGCGACCCGAGCAACGTCGCGGTTGCGGACCCCGTCGATGCCGGCGACGACGACTGTCGTCGCGGCGTCGGGGTACGTCTCCGGGTCGGCCGGGTCGCCAGCCGTCGCCTCGACGCCCTCCTCTCGCAGAGACTCGACGCGGTTGTGAGCCTCGGTGACGACGTGGAGCGCCCCTCGACGCGACTCGACGGACCGGACGACAGCGCGGGCGACGGGGCTCCACCCGAGCACCAACCGACTGGGCCGCGACATTACCGGGGGTTGCCGGTACTCCTCAAAAACCCTGCCGCATCGTCCTGTCGGTCACCGGTCCGCGCCTCCGTTCGCGTCGGCGACGGGAGGGTTGCCACACCGACCCGGGGGGCGACACCCAGTCACGCCGCTCGTGACGGGGCGAATTCGAGAGTACGAACGACGCCGTGAGTGGGCGTCACCGGATCGAGCGACACGAGCGGACCGGTCCCCTCGACTCGCGGGCAGGTCGATCGCACCGATCTGTGCCAACATCTCGACGCTGTCGACGTTGCGCCAGATTTCGGCGAACTTTCCGTCCTCGATACGGGCCATGCTGATGCCGTCGACGGCGAACGACGACCCGTTCGGCTCCATCGCCACGAACTCCCCCTCCCGGGTGCCGCGGTAGGTGAACGTCGCCGCCGTCTTGTCGCCGTCCAGCATCGTCTCGTGCACCTCGACTTCGGCGTCGGGGAACGCCGTGTGATACCTGTCGACGTACGCCTCGTACGCGTCGAGGTCGTAGTCTCCGCTGTCGGGACCGTGGGGGACGAAGTCGTCGGTGTAGTACTCGCCGAGCACGTCCGTGTTCCCTTCCGTCCACAACTCCTCCGCTTCGATGCTCACGTAGCCAGTTCCGTGTTGTCCTCGAACGCGATAGCGACCGTCTGAACCACCGTTCGTGCCGCTCGACGGCTCCGTCACTCGACGGTCCGCACGTCGGCACGAGGGGAGAGATACGGCATGAACGATAATCGAGGTGGCTCGACCTCCGGACGTCCTGACGGTCACGGCGAGGCGGAGCGAAAGGCACCCAGGAGACGGACCGCCCGGGACTAGAACAGCGCGGCCGCCGAGGCCTGCGCCGTCTCGACGACGGGAGCGAACGCCGGTAGCAGGAGGACGGTTCCGAGCGCGGCGGCCATGACCGCGACGTAGAGGCCCATCGGGCGCGATTCGATTTCGAACTCGCCCACGGGGTCTTCGATCCACATCGCCTTCACGACGCGCGAGTAGTAGAACAGCGACAGCGCGCTGTTGACCGCACCCACGGCCGCGAGCCACCAGAAGCCGCCCTCGATGGCCGAGTAGAAGAGGGCGTACTTCGAGAGGAAGCCGCCGAACGGCGGAAGGCCGGCCAGCGAGAACATGAAGACGGTCATGGCGACGCAGGCCATCGGCGCCTGCGTCGCGAGGCCGTTGAGGTCCTCGAACGTGCGGCCGAGTTCCCAGTACTCGGTCATAGCGATGAAGATGAACGCACCCGTGTTCATGAAGCCGTAGACCATGAGGTGCGCCATCGACGCGCCGATGACGTCACCGTTCGGCCCGCCGCCGGAGATGGCCGCGAGACCGATGAGCGCGTAGCCGGCGTGCCCGATGGAGGAGTACGCCAGCATGCGCTTGACGTTCTCCTGGGTCGCCGCGGCGAAGTTGCCGAGCGTCATCGTGACGACGGCCAGGACGGCGAAGGCGAGCGGCCAGTCGATGCCCATCGGCACCAGTTCGCCGACGGGGAACGCCACCGTGAACACGCGGAACGCGACGGCGAACCCGGCGGCCTTCGACGCCGACGAGAGGAAGCCCGAGATGGGTGCGGGCGCGCCCTCGTACGCCTCCGGGGCCCAGAAGTGGAACGGGACGGAGGCGGTCTTGAACGCGAAGCCACCGATGATCATGAAGACACCGAGGCCGGCGACGCCGACCATGCCAGTCGCCTCGACCAGCCCACTCGCGACGTCGCCGAGGACGAGCGACCCCGTCGCGGCGTAGACGAGCGAGATACCGAACGCCAGGACGGCCGACGAGACGGCACCGATGAGGAAGTATTTGAGACTCGCCTCGACGCTCCCGCGGTTGCGCTTGAGGAACGCGACGAGCGCGTACGACGGCAGGGAGGCGAGTTCGAGCGAGACGAACACCGTCGCCAGGGAGTTCGCGGCCGCCATCAGGCTCATGCCCGTCGCGGCGAAGAGGACGAGCGAGTAGAACTCGCCCTGGTACTCTTCACCCTTCAGGTAGTCGTGCGAGGCGACGACGACGAGCGCCGTCACCGAGGCGAAGATGAGCTGGAAGAACAGCGCCATCCCGTCCACGACGAGCGAGGCACCGTACAGTTCGATAGCGCCTCCGGTAGCGGGCTGACCGGTTCCGGCGACGAGGAACCAGGCGGCGATACCGAACGAGACGAGAGAGCCGACCGCCGCGATGCCCGCCAGGAGCGAACTGTTCGACGTGTCGGGGTCGACCGTGTCCGCGAGCAGGAGGACGAGCGACGCCACGGCGAGCGCCAGGATGGGCGCGGTGGCGGCCCAGTCAGGGAGCGTGGCCCCGCCGGACGCGCCGGCCGACTGGAGCAGCACGTCGTACATCTACGAGACACCTCCCAGGATGGGGTTGACGGCGTCCTGGATCATCCCGAAGAACAGGTCCGGGGCGACGCCCAGCACGATGATGAGCGCCAGCAGGACGGCCAGGGGCGCCACGTCGTGGACGGGCGCCTCACTGATGGTGTACTCGCCGTCGAACCGGAAGGGTCCGAACAGCGTCCGCTGCATCGCGAAGAGCAGGTAGCCCGCGACGATGACGATGCCGAACATCGCCGCCGCGGTGAACAGCGGCATCCCCGCGAAGGTGGTCGACTCGAACGAGCCCTTGAAGATGAAGAACTCGCCCGCGAAGCCGGCCATCAGCGGCAGCCCCATGTAGGCGAACGCGCCGGCGACGAAGATGCCCGCGGTGACGGGCATCCGGTCGGCGATACCGGACATGTCGCCGACCATCCGGGTGTGGGTCGTGTTGTAGACGACGCCGACGGTCATGAACATCAGCCCCGAGATGAGGCCGTGCGCGACCATCTGGAACGTCGCGCCGCCCACGCCGTAGGTCGTGTACGCGACGAGGCCGAGGATGACGTACCCCATCGACGACACCGACGAGTACGCGACGATGCGCTTGAGGTCCTCCTGGGCCAGCGCGAGCAGCGCGCCGTAGATGACGCTCACGACGGCGAGGATGGCGATGGGCACCGCGAAGTCGACGGCCACGTCGGGCAGCATCGTGAAGTTGAACCGGAGGAGCGCGTAGGTCCCCATCTTCAGGAGGACGCCCGCCAGCATCACCGACACGGGCGTGGGTGCCTCGACGTGCGCGTCGGGCAGCCACGTGTGCAGGGGGGCGACGGGCACCTTCACCGCGAAGCCGAAGAACATCGCAGCGAAGGCGACGGCGGCGAGCGTCGGCCCCGGGATGCCGAACAGCGACCCGAGTTCGCCGGCGCGGAGCGCCATCGCGATCTCCGGCAGCCGCATCGACCCGACGGAGTCGCCGAGGCCGAAGACGAGCGCGACGAAGCCGATGAACATCACCAGCGAGGCGACGTTCGTGTAGACGAAGAACTTGATCGCGGCGTACTTCCGGCGGGGGCCGCCCCAGACGCCGACGAGGAAGTACATCGGGACGAGGACGGCCTCCCAGAAGACGAACCAGACGAAGAAGTC
>NZ_JBEPXO010000144.1:0-3875 GCF_041641895.1 Salinigranum sp.
CCGTCGTCGGCCGGCAAGATGTGGAGTCCCGCTCGACTCTTGAGCACGGGAACCGTCTCGGCCGCGGGGTCGAAGTAGTCGGGGCGTGATACGGTCTTGGCCTCGTACGTCTCCGGGTCGAGCACCTGCACCGCGTGGTCGTCCTCGACGGCGACCACCGTCGTCTCCGCTGCGTCCTCTCGGGTGCCGAGCCGGCGCGCGTCCGGGGCGGTGCCCTCCTCGTACGCCGCCTCGTAGCCCTCGCCGGTCGTCAGCCGCACGCCCTTGAGGCGCTGTCGGGCGCTCCGGACGAGCACCGGGCCGTCACCGTCGTCGGGGTCGATGACCGTCCCCGGCGGGTACGGCGGCAACCGGACCGCGAACGTCACCCGGTACACCTCGTTGCCGTCGCCGTCCTCGGTCACGAGCGTCGGGTACTCCTCGACGCTCCCGCCGAGTTCGCGCGTGATGCGTCTGGCGATGCCGCCGCCCATCTGGTTCGTCGATATCTTGAGGTCGACGCCGTCGTCCGTCTCTTTCACCTCGGAGATGAACGCGTTCCTGTCCCCCGTCGCCTCCCGTTCGGCGATGTACGCCTCGGCGATTTCGACGGCACGTTCTGTCTCCTCGCGCGTCGGCGTCCGGTCGTCCGCGCGCACCTGCACCTCGGCCGCGTAGTAGCCGCCGGCGATACGCCCACACCGGTCGCACGTCCCACGCGCGATGAGGACGGGAACCGTCACCTCCTCCTCGACGAACGTGCCGCGGACGACGCCCGAGAACCGGCAGTGCATCCGGATAGTGTTCTGGTCGACCTGTTCGGGTTCGATTCCCCACTGGACGTCCGTCGCGTTCAGGTGGACGCCGAGCGCGCCCCCGACTTCGTCGATGGCGACGTCGGTGTAGTCCTCCGCACCCACGTCGACCCAGCGGTTCCCCCGGTGGACCGCGCCGCACCCCGAACACACCTGCACCTCGATGCGGTCGGGGGCGTCGACGAGATCGAAGTCGGCGAAGTAACAGGCGTTACAGAGCACCGCGTCCTGTTCGCGTGGCTGTCCCGGCAGGGGTTCCTCGCGCTCGGGAACCGGGTCGCCACACCGCGGACAGAACTCGCGCGACGCCGCGTCAGTCATACCCGTCCCTACCGGGTCAGCGTGGTTAAGCCCCGCGAACTCCGCGTCAGGAGGTGGCTACCCCTCTTCCGGGTCGGTAGTGAGGTACGACCGCGCCTCGGCGTCGCGCACCTGCCGGAAGTCCCGGTAGAACTGTCCGACGGCCCCGAACGACTCCGGCGTCTCGACGGCCACCACCCGCGCCCCCTCGTCGCGGACACGGTTCACGGAGTCGGCGGCGGCCACGGGAACCGCTAGCACCACCGTCTCGGCCCCGGCGGCCTGTACCTGCCGGACGCACGCCAGCGCCGTCGCCCCCGTCGCGAGGCCGTCGTCGACGACGACGACGCGTTCGCCGTCCAGTCGCGACAGCGACTCGCCGCCGCGGTACTCGCGCAGTTTCTGGGAGGCGGCCGCCTGCGCCCGTGCCTGTTCCTCCCGCAGGTACTCGTCGTCGACGCCGAGTCGGGAGACCAGTTCGTCGTTGGTCCAGACGCTCCCGTCGCCCGCCACCGCCCCGACTGCGAGTTCGGGGTTGCCCGGCGCGCCGAGTTTCACCGCGACGACGACGTCGAGTGGGACGCCGAGTCGGTCCGCGACGACCCGACCGACCGGGAGTCCCCCGCGGGGGATGGCCAGCACCAGGTCGGCGTCGACACCCTCCTCGGCGAGTCGGGCGGCGAGGCGTTCGCCCGCGTCAGTCCTGTCAGCGAACATACGACCGCTACACGCGGCGCGGACAAAACCTCTCGCCCGTCACTCCGCGAGCAACGACGGTCCCTCGACCGCTTCGTCCTCCGCCTCGCGCCACGTGTGCTGCGGCGCCCAGTCGAACAGTTCCCCCGCCTTCGCCGTCGACAGCGCCGACGACTCGCCGGTGAGCGTGCAGTCGTCGGGACGCGACCCGAAGAACTCCTCGACGGCGTCGACAGTCGGGCGGCCGAGGTAGTTGTCGGCGGCCGCGGCGTGGACCGCCTCGTGGCCCTCGGGCGGGGCGTCGAGCGCACTCGCCACCAGCGAGGCGACGTCGCGGACGTCGACGTACGACCAGAAGTTACCGGCCCCGCCCTCGAGTCCCTCCCGCGCGACGTCGCGGCAGGCGTACTCGCCGGGATACTGAATCCACGAGGGGCGGACGGAGGTGACGGGGACGTCGTACCGCCGCGTGACCATCTTCGCCACCTCCTCGGCGGCGACTTTCGAGGTGCCGTAGGGGTCCTCGGGTCGCATCGAGTGCGACTCGGTGATGGGCAGTTCGTCGGGGAGCGTCTTCTCGCGGGCGAACGCCCACCCGTACGTCGACTCCGAGGAGGCCCAGACGGTCCGGGCACCCGCCCGGCCGGCCCCGACGAGGACGTTGTACGCCGCCAGCAGGTTCGTCTCGAACACCCGGCCGCCGGGGTGTCGCGTCGGCGCTGGGATGGCCGCCCAGTGGACGACGGCGTCGGGAGCGACGTCGGAGAGCAGGTCGAGCGCCTGTCCACGGTCGGTCAGGTCTGCGGCCCGGAAACCGACGTGCGGACGCTCGGACACCTCGAACCCGGGCTGGTCGTAGTCGACACAGACGACGTCGTAGTCGCCGGCGAGTCGGTCGACGAGCCATCGCCCGGAACGACCCTGTCCGCCGGTGACCAGTACGGTCTCCATGCCGGCCTCTACGCGACGGTGTCAGAAGAAAGCATCCGAACCGCGTGCCGTCGTCCCCGTCTCGGCGTCAGTAGGGGGTGAATCCGTGCACCTCTCGTGCGTGTGCGAGGAGCTCCTCCGTCGTGTCGAAGGACTTCCCACAGCTGCACGTGTGATACGCCGATTGGGGTGTCTGACCAACGGCCATACCACTACTCCAGTGTGCATCTATAATAATCTTTCGTGGGTTGTGTGGGGACACATCACACAGACACAGATTCGCGTCCGTTCGTCACAGAGTTCACTCGGTTCGTACTCGTTTGTTACTCAGACACACCGGTACGTGACCACAACACAAGTAGGGGTGTTCGGGGTCGCTCCCCACACCCGGCAGGGTTTATGCCGTCGAGCCAGTAGGGACTGGCATGCAGTGGAAACCGGATTGGGGGCTCCGCAGTCGCATGGCCCTCACGATGTTCCTGCTGTTCGCCCTCTACATCGTCTTCGTCGGCGTGTTGAGTCTGTACTTCGGACGGCTCCTCCCCGTCGTCGTAATCATGGGCGGCTTCCTGTTCGTCCAGTTCTTCTTCAGCGACAAGCTCGCCCTCTACAGCATGGGGGCTCACGTCGTCGAGGAGGACGAGGCGGACGCGGAGATGCGGAAGGTCCACCGGATGGTCTCTCGCCTCTCCCAGCAGGCCGACCTCCCAAAGCCAAAGGTCGCCGTCGCGGAGACGTCGATTCCGAACGCGTTCGCCGCCGGTCGCTCGCAGAAGAGCTCCACCGTCTGTGTCACGCGTGGCATCCTCCGGGCGCTCGACGACGACGAACTCGAGGGCGTCCTCGCACACGAACTCGCCCACGTCAAGAACCGCGACGTGATGGTGATGACCATCGCGTCGTTCCTCTCGACGCTGGCGTTCCTCATCGTCCGGTGGGGCTGGTTCCTCGGCGGTAACCGCGAACGAGGCGGCGCACCAGTCATCGTCGCCATCCTGGTCTCGCTGGTGGTGTGGATAATCTCGTTCCTCCTCATCCGTGCGCTCTCGCGGTACCGCGAGTTCGCCGCCGACCGCGGCGGGGCGGTCATCACGGGCAAGCCCTCGGCGCTCGCCTCCGCACTCCTGACCATCGAGGGACGGATGGACCGCGTGC
>NZ_JBEPXO010000145.1:0-3865 GCF_041641895.1 Salinigranum sp.
GTCGGCCACCGCGTACGCGGAGGCACGGCGGACGCGCACCTGGAACGGGACGCCACGCTCACGCAGCGCGCGGGCAGTGACGCCGCTGGCCGCGAGGGCGCTCCCCGTGGGCGCGACGACGACCCGGACGAACGGGACGTCGGCGAGCCGCCCGGCGAGTTCCTCGGGACTCGGCGTCGGCGCGTCGGCGGATGACGGTTCCATGACGGCGGTGGTGGACATCTACTCCAGCAGTTCGACGGCGACGTCGTAGCTGTAGGTGAAGTCCTCGTCGAGTTTTCCGCCGCGGTAGTACTTCACCAGGCGGCGAATCTTCGACTCGGTGTTCTGCAGGGCGCGCTTGTTCTGTGCGTCCTGGGGGTTCTCTTCCATGTGCTCGCGCAGGCGGACGGCCCGCTCCATCAGGTTCCGGAGGTCCTCGGGGAGGTCCGCGTCGGCGTCGTGCTCCTCGAGGACGGTGGTGACCTTCTTGCCCGTCGCGAGTTTGACGTTCGGGACCGGCGTCCCCTTCACGCCCTCGTCGCGGAGCTTCATACCGATCTGAGAGGGTTCGTACCCCTGCTCTGCGAGTTCGACGATGCGTGCTTCGACGTCGTCGGCGTCGACGTCGCTCCACTCTGGTGGTTCGTCTGCCACCGGCTTGTCCGAACTGGACGAGCCACGGCGGCGGGTGTGCATTCGTGCCATTGGCTTGGTTGGAACCCACAGACCGCAGGAGAGCGTCGAATCTACCGACGCACTTCCGCAATCTCGAAGCCCGGCGTCGAGCGCGACCCGGACGAGTCAGATTTGCGGCCGTGCTGGTTCCCTACTTCACTACCCCGCCGCGCCGAACTAAACGGTTACGACATCGCCGTCCCGTTCCCGGCGTATTGTCATCCAGACAATATTTATTGCGCGCGAGCGCGAGCGTCGACACATGGCGTCATTCAGAGACGAACTCATGGTCGCCTACGACGAACTGCTGACGGCCGTCGACAGCGCCGGCGAGGATGTCCAGTCCGGCGTCGAGGAGGCGTCGAGGCGGCTCGACGAACTCATCGGCGACCTCGAGGAGGGGGCCGGTGAGATGGGAGACGAGACCAGGGAGCGCGTCGACGAGTTGCTCGCGGACGTGGACCGACTCGTCGACGAGGCCGGCGAGGAGACGTCTCGGCATCTGGAGTCGGTTCGAGAGCGCCTCCGGGCCGCGACGGCGGAGGAGACAGAAGAGTGACGGTGTGCGAGCCGCTGTCGTGAGTCCGCCGAGTCGAAGCCCTTAATACCACCACCCGGATACGGTTGGATGCGTTCGAGGGCTCGTAGATCAGGGGTAGATCACTCCCTTGGCATGGGAGAGGCCCCGGGTTCAAATCCCGGCGAGTCCACTTCGCTTCGTTTCGCTGCGCTCAACTTCGCTCAGTGGACTCGCTCGAACTGCCGCCCCCGCACTCACCCACACTCCCCGTACCGCTCTTCGGCCTGGGTCCGCCGTCGCTCGGCCCGGTCGGGGTTCCCGTCCAGTTGCTCCCGGCACGCCGCGCGGTACTCCACACACGCCAGCCGTGCCGCTCTGACCTCACACCGGTACTGCTCCAGCGCGGGGGCCAGCGGCCCGGCCATTCCCTCGGCGTCCGCGAAGCGGTCACGGGCGTCGGTGAACGTCCTGACGAGGTCGGCGAAGGCGCTCTGAGCGTCGCGGTACGACTCGTCCTCGTAGCTCGCGACGGCCTGCTGGTACCGCTCGCGGGCGGGAATCGCGCGTTCGAGGCCCCGGGCGAGCGGGGTGAGCGCGTTGGCCGTGTCGCTGACGCGGAACACCGGTTCTTCGAAGCCCTCGTAGGAGACGTCGAGTGCGGGGTCGAACGAGTCCATCGAGTCGTACCGCGAGGTGGCGGTCCCCGCTGAACTGGCCGCCTCCGTCGCGATGGTCTTCAGTCGCTCCAGCGCAGTCCTCGCCTCTTCGGTGACGTCGCTCGCCGCGTACGCCTCCCGAATCTGCTCGTGGACGGTGTACGCCTCGTCGAACCGGACGAACGTCCGGACGATGCGGTCGAACACCCAGCGCGTGTCCGACAGCGACTGGAGCCGAGACTCGTCCTCGACACCCGCCTCACGCGCGGTGTCGACGTCCTCGCGGATTTCACCGATGCGCGCGCCGAGGGCGTCGAGGTCGAGGCCGCTCACCTCGAGCGTCGTGAGCGCCGGTTCCAGTTCGGCGTACACCTCGTTCAGCGACGCGGCGATGGCGTCGGCGTCGACGCTCGCCACCGTCGGCTCCGGCGTCGGGGTCGACGTGGGGGCTGCCGTCTCGGCGTCGGTTTCCGTGGTCGGCGTCGGCTCCGGCGTCGCCGTCGGCTCCGACGACTGCGACGAACAGCCGGCGGCGACGCCGACGAGGAGCGTGAGGGCGTGTCGTCGATTCATACCGTCCGATGTCGTGTCGTCGGAATAACTGTTGGGGCCCGTCGGGAACCGCGAGACCAACAACCCTTTCGGGCATCACGGCGAACCGCCGCGTATGGCAGACGACGCCACAGACGAGACCGAGGACGTTCAGGAGTCGGCCGACGCGGACGACCCGACCGACGCACCGACCCCGAACGAGGCACGGGAGACCGACGCGGAGGCGGCCGCGGACGTCGACGAGAGCGACGAGGCGGGCGAGGAGAAGTCGTTCCGCGAGCGCGTCGAGGAGATTCGCGAGCGACGAGAGAAGGAGCGCGAGGAGGGCGAACGTCCCGGCCCGGAAGAGATGATGGGCGGCGAGGGCGGTCCCGGCGGGCCCGGCATGGGCGGGGGCAACCCCTTCGCGCAGATGATGTCCGGCATGATGGGCGGCGGCGGCGGCCCCGGCGGCATGGGCGGCGGCCCGCCGGGCATGGGTGGCCGCGAACGCGGTGGCGAGGAGAGCGTCGGCAACGAGGAACTCGTCCGCGAGGTTCGACAGCTCCGCGACGAGGTTCGCGACATCACGCGTCAGCTACAGCGCATCGGCGACGCGCTCGAGGACGACTGAGCCGGCCCGTGACCCGCGTCAGCGGGTCCGCGACGTCCGGCGGAATCCGACCCCGATTCACCGACGACGGCCTCAGACACGGCGCGGCGCGACCTGCCGGACGCGGTCGTAGACGGCGGCGAGATCGTCGACGGCGCGTTCGACGCTGATGGCGTCGCGGCGGGCGAGACAGTTCTCCCGGAGCGACTCGTACTCGTCGAGCGCCCGCCGGATGCCGTCGCGGAACCCGTCGATGTCGCCCGGTTCGTAGTGGTAGCCGGTGACGCCGTCGTCGATGGTATCTCTGAGCGCCCCCTCGCGGACGCCGACGACGGGTGTCCCGCAGGCGATGGCCTCCAGCGCCACCAGTCCCTGCGTCTCGACGGGACTGGGGAACGCGAAGGTGTCGAGTGCGCTGTAAAAGGCCGGGAGCTCCTCGCGCGGGAGGAAGCCGAAGAAGTGGGCGTCGACGTCGTGCTCGTCGGCGAGTCGTTTCACCGACTCTCGTGCCGGTCCGTCGCCACCGAAGACGAGGGTGACGTCGTCGAGGCCGTCGGCGGCCCGCACGATGTCCGGGAGTCGCTTCTCGAAGCCGTGGCGACCGGTGTAGCCGACGAGCGTCTCGCCTCTCAGGCCGTGGCGCTCGCGGAACGCCGTCGGGTCAACGGGGGCGAACCGTTCGACGTCGACCCCGTTCTGCACGACGGTGACGTCGGCGTCGACGCCGAGCGACGCGAGACGGTCACGCGTCTCGGCGCTCGTGACGATGACGGCGTCGGCACGCGAGAGGAACCACCGTTCGTAGCGCGTGCTCATCGACTCGATGCCGCGTTCGAGCCGCGGGTTCGATGTCAGGTAGTCGGCGTACTCTGCCGTCGGCGTGTGGTA
>NZ_JBEPXO010000146.1:0-3830 GCF_041641895.1 Salinigranum sp.
AGACGGCGAACGCGAACGTGCCGGCGTCCTCGAACACCGACTCGACGACGGACTGCTCGTCGGGCGCGAGCGTGCGTTCTGTGTCGAGAATCTCTGTTTCGTCCCGTGAGACCGTGACGGCGAGGGCGTGTGTCTCCTCGGTGAAGTTTCGGAGTCGGAGGTCCGGCCGGTCGCCGAGACAGCCGGCGAGCGAGAGACTACCGCAGAGAGCGGCGAGTCCTGCGAGGACCGTCCGACGACGTGGGGACACGTCTCAACTGTCTCGGACCCGCGGGAAGTGTCTTGTCGCCGCCCCGCCCGTGAGAACGCCGGCCTCGGGGCGACGGCCCGGGGCGGCTGGAGGACTGCGAATCTTGAAATGGAGCGCGGCCGAGGGGCGAACGAGAGGGACCGAACCGTGCTCGTCCTCCTGACGACGACCGCACTCTGTGTCGCAGTCGGGGTCGCTGGCGTCGCTCACTACCACCGCACCACGAGTGCCGAGTGGCCCTCGGTCGGTCACTGTCTCGTGTTCGCGGCGTACGCCTCTGTGCCGTGGCTTCCCCTCCAGTTGTTCAGCGTGTATACGCTCGTTCTTCCGCTCGTCGTCCCGCTGTTCCTGGCGTACGGTATCCTCACGACGACCCCCTCCGGTCCCGACGGCGCGTATCCGGGGCGGATTGTCGTCCTGTGGCCCGCGTCGCTGGTGGCGATTGCAGTGCTGGCCGGCGTCGACGTGGTGTTGTCCGTGGTCTGGGGCGGGTGGCCCGTCGTCGGCTGAGCGTCCAGAGTGGGGAGTCCGGGCGGAGGGACTCACCGAACCCGCTCGACGGTCGCCGCCTCGTCGGTCTGGAGGTCCGCGAGGAACGCGAACAACTCCTCGAAGTCGGTCGTTCCCTCCCGGCAGAGATACTCCACGTAGCGGTGTTTGCGGCGGAACTCTGCTTCCACCTCGTCGAGACTCCGGTCGGTCATCGCCGCGAGTCGGTGGAAGACACGACAGCCCACCTCGTGTGACTCGTCGCCCAGTTCGGGATGCGAGTACGCGAAGTCGAACGTCCCGTCGTTCCGGCGCGTCTCGACGGTGTGCCAGTAGATGCGTTCCCCGTCTTTCTCGATGACACCCGCTTCAGGGTCGTCCGGGCCAGCGTCCAGTGCCTCGAACTCCGAGGCAGACAGGAGTTCGACGACCTCCCCGACGTAACGGTCCCCACCCGACTTGCGCGGGAACGCCACGAGGTCTATCTCTCTGAGGAGGTACGGCGGCAGGCCCTGTTCGATGACGCGGTTGACGAGCGTCTCGGTGTCCTCTGCGTGAGTCGTTCCCACGACCCCATGGCCCGTATTCAGGGTCTCGGCGAACGTCTCGAAGCTGGCGGGCGTGTTTATCTCCGCGATGACCTCAAGATCGGGGTTCAGGTAGTTCGTCTCCGTCATCAGGTCCGCCATCGTGACGCGCTTGTACTCGGACTCGTGGTCCCGGGTCGTCAGCGAGACGCCCGTCTCGTGGGGGACGCGCACCTCCCGGGAGCCCTCGTCGATGCTGATGGGGCGGTCGTCGTACGGGACGAAGGGCATGTGGGCGTTCATCAGGGTCGTCTTGCCGACGCCGGTCGGTCCCGAGAAGAGGACGACGCCGTGGTGTTCGTACAGAAGCCACAGCAGGGTGACGAGTTCGGTCGAAATCGAGTCACGCTCGACGAGGTCCATCGGCGTCATCGCGTCGGGCGACTGCTTCCGAATCGAGACGTGCGGGCCGTCCTCGGAGATGACCGGTAGCGCGACCGCACACCGGATGCGTTCGTCGATACCCTCGGGGTCGAGGTTGACCTTCGCGCTCGGCGTGGAGGCGTTCAGTTCCGTGCCGTCGCGGGCCGCCAACTGGGTGACGACGTTGACGAACTCCGTCTCGGAGTCGAAGGTGAGGTTCGTCGGGACACGGGCGTCACCGTCGCCGACGAGGTCGGTGCGAGGGACGACCTTCACGCGTTCGCCGACGCGGTTCGCCTCCACGTCTTCGAGGTGTGGGTCGCGTATCGGCACCGTGAGCACCCCGTCGCCGACGAAGTCTCTGAGGACGTAGTACACCAGGTCGGCCAGACGGTCGGCGGCGTACCGGTCGTCGACCGGTGGCACGGCGAGGTCGTACTCCGCGAGCGCCCGGCGAAGACGGTAGCCCGCCGCGTCGAGCCACGCGCGAGTGTTTCGGGCGGTGAGTTGGCGGGAGAGGAACCGCCGTGCACGCTCCTCGACGAAGGAACGGCGGTCCTCCACGACCCCGGCGACGTTCGTCTCCCAGATGCGCTCTTTCGCCTCGGCCAGCAGTTCCTCGTCGCCCTTCCGATCTAGCAGGTCCGGTTCGAGGACGGCGTACTTCGTGGCGAACTGGTCGGTGCCCAGCAGGTGCTCCCGGTAGACGACCACCTCGACGCCGTAGTCCGCGAAGGGGACCGTGTAACTCGTCAGTCGCTCGCCGGTCACCCGGGAGACGCCGTCGGCGTCGGCGGCGAAGTCGGTCCGGGCGGGGGCGAACCGCTCGGTGTGGACCACCAGTCGGTCGCTGTCGCTGTCCGCGACCTCGATCTGTTCGTCGAGCGCGAGCGGTGTCACGGGTCCGAGACACCGCAGGTCCCGCAGCGCGTAGTACTCGATACGCCGGCGAGCGGCGGGCGAAGCGTCCAGCAGACGGTCCAGCACCCGGCGGTACTTCGGTGGGAAGCCGCTCTCGGCGCGTTCACGAGTCCCCTCCCGGGTCAGCGGGCGACGACCCTGTGCGTTCTCGAAGTGCTCGCGCACCGCCGCGAGTGCGGACTCGTCGGTCGCGTCGAGACGTGGCTCCCGGAGGTCGTAGCCGAAGCCGTCGTCGGTCTCTCGGATGGTCGTGACGACGCCCGGGTGAATCTCACGTTGTGCACGCACGTCGTCTGCGTACCACGCGTCCGGGTCTTCGGGCGGGAGCGGCGGCGGGACGAGGCCGTCGTTGTCGTCGTCCACGTCGTCGGTCAGTTCGAGCGTCGGTCCCGTCACGGTCGCGTCCCTCCGACTCGGGCGTCGCGTCGCATCGGTCGTGGTTCCGACCGTCCTGCTACTTAAATTTCGGTGACCTCCGGGAGACCAGTGGTCGTCGGGATTCGCTGACTCCCGATTCCGCCCGACCCGAGCCCCAAGACGTTTGCCGCGTCGGCCAGTCGACCGGAGTATGCAGTCGTGGTCCCGCCGACACGCCCTCCAGGCACTGGCTACTGGCGCGCTCGCCGCTCTCGCCGGTTGTTCCGGGTCGGGGTCGAGCAGCAGCACACGAACCGCCGGTCGTCGCGGCACGCCCGTCGAGGGGTACGACGAGCGACGCGTGCGACGCGACGCCGACCGACCGCTGGTCGCGATACAGCGAGAGAACGAAGACGACCCACGACCCGACGGTCGGGTACACGAGTATCTCACCTCCGCCGAAGACACCGACGCCGTCACCTTCGACCTGCCAGACGGCGCGGGCAACTTCCGGACGTTCGTGACCGAGACGGACTTCGAGTCGGCGTCGGTGATGCTGGTCGACAGACAGGTCGCGGCTTGCAGCGACCTCGAGGTGGTCGGCGTCTACCGCGACGGCGACGGCGGACTCGACGTCCAGTTCTGCTCGGCCGAGAAGCCGGCGGACGCCGCGTGTGCGTCCGGCGACCGGGACCGGGTCGCCGTCGCCATCCGACTCCCGTTCACCGGTGAGGGACTGACCGGCTTCGGGTACGGCTGGTCGAGTTCCTGCCGGACGCGCCCGCGGCCGTTCGACCCGCCGGAGGACGACGAGGGAGGTGCTGAGTGATGAGAGACCGACAGCGCGACGACGATACCGAGAG
>NZ_JBEPXO010000147.1:0-3439 GCF_041641895.1 Salinigranum sp.
CCGCGCCCACGGCGAGGGTGGCGAGAACGAACCCACGCGACGACGTCACTACCCGACCCGACCCGTGCTCCATCGACTAGCGGGATTCGACGGACGATGTATCAAACTTTTTACTATATAGCTGAAAGTCAGTAGTATTGATACCGGATGTGTCGTTCGTTCTCATCCCTCCCAGTACCGCCTCGCGGCGACGATGAAGAGGTAGCCGACGAGGCCGAGGCCGAACAGGACCGCCGGGATGAGGAACGGCCCGAACGTCGAGACGAGCGCATCGACGACCATACCGATGCTGTGGGGGCGGGGGTAACAGGTCTTCCGCCTCGGTCGGCGGGTCGGCGTTCCGTTCGTCACCGTTTCGAACGAACCAAGTGACCCGAAGCACGTGTCGCAGACGAGATGGACGAAGCGCTCGAAGCCGCAGAACTCGTCGCCGAGTCGGAACTCGAGGGTGTCGTCACCTGGCTCCTCCGCGTCGTCGGCTTGCTCGCCGTCGTCGCGGGGCTCGGCCTCTGGCTGTTCACCGAGATGGGACTGCTGGTGCTTCCGGCACTCCTGATACTCGTGGGACTCGTGCTCCTCGTCGCCCCCAGCATCCTCCTCGCGCTCGCCGAACTCGCCTGACTCCCGGCACCGGCACTAGGGCCGTTCATCGTGACCGCCGTCGGTTTCGCTCGGGACGCTCTCGACGTCGTCACCCTCGAACGGTGACTGCGGGGTCGACGGGCCGTCCGTCGTCCCGGGGGCGCCGGTGACCGTGAGGTCCCGCTTCGGATACGGAATCTCGATGCCCCGTGCGGCGAGTGCCTGGTAGATGGACCGGTTGAGTTCGTGCGTCGCGCGGGCGCGTCGGGTCGGACTCGCGACCCAACAGAGGAGTTCGTACTCCAGCGCCGAGTCGCCGAACCGCCGGAGGCGCATCCGCGGCTTCGGCGAGTCGAGGACGAGCGGTTCCTCCTGGGCGAGTTCCGTGACGAGCGCCTCGAACTCGTCGACGTCGGTCCCGTAGGCGACGCCGATGGGGACTCGGATGCGGCGTCGGCGCTGTGGGGCCGACTCGTTGACGATCTTCGCGGCGTTCAGCGCGGAGTTCGGGACCGTCACGAGTACCTCGTCGCGCGTCATGAGCGTGGTCGAACGGATGCCCACCTCGACGACGGTGCCGGCCTCGCCCGAGTCGAGGACGATGTAATCGCCGAGCTTGTACGTGTCGTCGAAGTACAGCGCGATGCCGCCGAAGAAGTTGGCGACGGTGTCCTTCGCGGCGAACCCGACGGCGATGCCCGCGACGCCAGCTGCACCCAGGAGGGGGGTGATGTCGATGTTGTACAGTCGCAGGAGCGCCGCGGCCGTCCCGACGGCGACGACGAGCGTCCAGACGTTCGAGAAGACGGGCGCGAAGTCGAACCGGCTTCCCCGCTCTTTCACTTCCTCGACCGCCTCGGTGACGAGGTTGTTGAGCGCCCACGCCCACGTGACGATGATGACGACGAGCGACGGGCGTCCGAAGAAGGTGTCGAGCTGTCCGGCGGTGACGAGCGTGCTCTCGACGACGGCAGGCGTCCGCGTCAACACGTAGATTCCCGCGAGCCCCACGGAGACGACGAGCGGCCACCGAATGTTCCGGACGGCGATGTTGTCGAACTTCGTGTCGGTCCGCCGCACGAGGTGGGAGGCGCCACGGATGAGCACCATCTCGACGACGAGCGCCCCGCCGAGCGAGAGCACGAGGACGACGAGCGTCGCTTGCCACGCCGCCAACCCGTCGAGGAGTCCGGTCACCGCATCTAACACGACACCTACCATGAACGTCGACTGACTAACCGTTTTCGCCTCGTTCGCGTCCTATACTCCCCGCGAATCGGCGCGTTCGGTTCCGCACAGCGCGAACAGCGAGCGGGCCGAGCGTTGAAGTACCGGGAGGCGGCCACCCCGGCGTGTGACCTGACCGCTCCCGCGGGACGTGCTGCGGTCGTGTGGCACACCGTTCCGCGTCTCCCGTCGGTGCCACCTGCTCGCCAGTATCCGGTGTCGGTGCCCTGCTCGCCAGCGTTCGGTCGACCTGCCGTTCTCCGGCTCAGTCGGACCCGCCGTCGGCCTCGCCGCGGACGTCTTCGAGCGCCTCTCGAGCGTTCTCCAGCGCCGCCTCGCGCTTCGCGGGGTACGCTTCCACCTTCGCGCGGAAGGTGATTCCCTCCCCGAGTCGGACCTCGCCGCGGAACGCCGCCTGCTTGTCGAAACGGAGGAACAGTTCGCAGTTGTCGGTGATCCGGTCGTCGAGTTCCTCGAAGATGCGGTCGTAGTCGGGCGCGGCGGCGACCTGTGCGAGGACGTGTCGGACGCCGTCGGCCCGTTCGACGCGCGCCGAACGGACGACGATGCGGTCGCCGTGGTGCCCACGGCTCTCTGCCCGCTCCACCTCGAACTCCTCCGGGAGGAACGTCCGAAGCGCCGACTCGACCCGCGCCTCGTCCTCCGTCTCGTAGGAGAACGCCCGAAGGTCGACGTAGTGGAACGGGACGCGAACCACGGTTACTCGTCGTCGGCGTCCGCTTCGGCTTCGGCGTCGTCGGTCGCCTCGAGCTGGTCCTCGGGGACGCCCGTCTCCTGGCCGTCGTCGAAGCTCACCGTGTACGTCGCGTCGCCGAACATCGTCTCCATGACCTGCGTTACCGTCCCGACCTGGCCGTCGAACTCGCTGTGTTTGTCGTGCAGGACGACGGTGTCGTCTTTCTCGAAGCTCATACTCCACCTTCTGCGTGGCCCGGATAAAAACTCGGTGATACGGTCACAGCCCCGGACCGGAACGAAGGGCTTTGGCTCGACCAGTCGCAACCGACGGTATGGAACTCGTCTCCGTCGCCGCGCTCACGGACGACCGCGTCATCGGGAAGGACGGCGAACTGCCGTGGCCGAGCATCCCCGCCGACAAGAAACAGTACCGCGCACGCATCGCCGACGCCCCCGTCATCCTCGGTCGCCGGACGTTCGAGTCGATGCTCGACGACCTCCCCGGGCGACGGCAGATCGTTCTCAGCCGTTCCACCCAGTCGTTCGAGGTGGACAGCGCCGTCCACGCGGCCGGGGTCGACGAGGCGGTCGACATCGCCGCCGCCGACGGGGCCGACGCCGCGTACGTCATCGGCGGTGCCGTCATCTACGAACTGTTCCAGCCCCACCTCGACCGGATGTTCCTGAGCCGCGTCCCCGGCGAGTACGAGGGGGACAGCTACTACCCGGAGTTCGACGAGTCCGACTGGACGCTCGTCTCCGAAACCGAGGACGAGGGGTTCACCCTCGAAGAGTGGGTCCGCACGGCGTGAACGGAGAGGCCGACCGGTGCGTATAATCCCCGCACCGACGTCCCTTCGTCCCGTGTCGCTCGTCTCGGTCACCTGTCCCGCCTGCGGCGCCTCGACGTACGTCTCGCTCCCGACCGGAC
>NZ_JBEPXO010000148.1:0-3372 GCF_041641895.1 Salinigranum sp.
CGATCTGGACGCCCGCGTTCCGGGCGGACTTCCACGGCACCTCCTATCTGGACCACCGACGCGCCGCGGCCGACGTCGGCACCGTCCGGTCAGTCGACTCGTTCCGTCTGTCGACCGACGTCGACGAACCCGCCGATCTCGTCGAGGCGTTCGTCCACGGCGGCGAGCGGACGCGCGAGTGGCTCACGGCGCGGTTCGAACTCGCCGTCGACGAGGACGAGGGGCGCGTCAGCCTCGCTCGGCGGTGAGGCGGAACGGGGAGAGACACGTCACCCAGTCGGTGTCGGTCGCCCCTGCCGTGGGCACCGAGGCGGCGAACAGGAACGTCCCCGGAGCGAGGCGGTCGAACTGCGGGAGGTCGGTGAGGTGCCAGCTGTGCGTTCCGTCCGGCGGGACCGTCGTGACGCCGGTGCCGCTGGCCCGGCGGTCGAGACGGTCGTACCCGTCCCCGGTGTACCGGTAGACGTCGGGGTCGTTCGGGTTGAACCTGAGCCCCTCGCCGGTCCCGTTCACGAGGACGAACCGGACGCTCTCGGCCTCGGCGAGCGCGACGGTCCGACGGTTGGTCCGGACGACGAGCGGCGCGTCGTCGCGGCCGGCGGGGCAGACGGCCGTCTCGGGATTCACCGCTGCCGGGGGACAGGGCAGTTCGTCGAGCGTCGGTACCGCTCCGGCCGTCCGTGCATCGGCTGTCGGCGTGTCGGTCGAAGCTGCCGACCCGGGCGTCCGCGCGGACGGGGGGAGGCGGGTGCTACACCCGGCGACAGCGCCGACGAGGCTCCCGAGGGCTGTGAGGGCTGTCCGGCGGCGCATACGCCGAGAACTGGACGGACCGGCGTATGTCTTTGGGGCGTGCTCGCCCCGCTGACGAGGACGAGTATCAAAAGGGGACAGAGTCAGTCGGGACCCCCCGCCGTCGCCCCCCGTGGGACCACGAGCACCGGGACGTCGACCGTCCGCAGCACCGTCGAGGCGACGCTGCCGAGGAGCTGTCGCCGGAGGTTCGACCGCCCGTGCGACCCCATGACGACGAGGTCGACCCCCTCCTCCCGAACGTGCTCGCGGACGCCGTGGGCGACCCCGTCGAACTCCGTCGTGGTGACGACGGCCGTCTCGACGCGCAGGTCCGGGTCCGAGGTGCGGAGATCGTCCGCGAGTCGGTCGACCGCCTCGCGTCCCTGCGCCTCGAGCCTCTCGACGAACGCCTCCTCGAGTCCGCCCGCGGCGAACACGCCGCCCGCGGCCTGGAGGTCGACGACGTTCAGCACGCGGAGCGCCGCGCCGACGCCGCCCGCGAGCGCTGCCCCGTGGGGGGCGGCGGCCGCCGCGTTCTCGCTCCCGTCGGTCGGCACGAGGAGACGGTCACACTCGGTCACGTCCGCCGGGTACTCGCCGGGGACGACGAGGACGGGGACGTCCGTCCGGTGGAGGAGGCGTTCGGTGACGCCCCCGAGGAGCCGTCGCCCGAGTCCGGTGACGCCCTGCCGCCCCACGACCAGCAGGTCGGCGTCGCGTTCGACGGCGGCCGCAGCGACTTCGGCGGCCGGTCTCCCCTCCCTGAGTTCCGTCCCGATAGAGAGCCCGTGCTCCGACGCCAGCGTCTGAGCGTCCCCGAGAACGGCCTCGCCGCGCGACCGGAGCCGGTCAGCCTCGTCGGCAGTCGAGGCGAGGCGGAGGGCCCGTCGAGCGACGACGTGGACGGCGTCGACGCGGGCATCGAACAGTCGCGCGACGCCCAGTCCGTACCGGGCCGCCCGGGTAGCTTCGTCGCTCCCATCGACGGCGATGACGACGTGAGAGTACATCGTGTGCGTCGTGTTCGACCGGTGCCCCCTTCACCGTTTGCTACCTCGCACGCACCACCGACCCGTTCGTTTTTGTCTCTCCACGCCGGAGGGCGGGTATGTTCCCCGGGGCCGAGGCGTACGACGTCGAACTCACAGTCGACGAGGCGGCCGTCGACCGGCTGCTCGACGTGACCCCCGCGGACGTCGACCCCGCCCCCGAACTCTCCTTCTCACGGAACGTCTTCCTCCCGTTGACGACCGCCTGCCGGTACACCTGCACCTACTGCACCTACTACGACGTCCCCGGGCAGGCGTCGCTCATGTCGCCCGCGGACGTCGAGGAGACGCTGCGGATGGGTGCCGACGCCGGGTGTACGGAGGCGCTGTTCACGTTCGGCGACAAACCCGACGCCCGCTACGAGGCCATCCACGAGCAACTCGCGGAGTGGGGCCACGACTCAATCCTCGACTACCTCTTCGCGGTGTGCGAGCGCGCGCTCGACGTGGGTCTGTTGCCGCACTCGAACCCCGGCGACCTCACGGAACCGGAGTTCGAACGACTGAGAGAGGTGAACGCGTCGATGGGTGTCATGCTGGAGACGACGGCCGACGTCGATGCGCACTCGGGCGGGCGGAAGAAGACGCCCGGCCAGCGGCTCAACACCATCCGCGCCGCGGGTCGCGCCGGGGTACCGTTCACCACGGGGCTCCTCGTCGGCATCGGCGAGACGTGGCGTGACCGCGCCGAGTCGCTCCTGGCGATTCGTGACCTCCACGAACGGTACGGCCACGTCCAGGAGGTCATCGTCCAGAACGTCGTCCCAAACGACCGCTCGTCGTTCGAGCGCCCCTCGGTCGAGACGATGCGCCGCGTCGTCGCGATGGCGCGCGTCGCCCTCCCCGAGTCGGTGTCGGTGCAGGTGCCGCCGAACCTCTCACCCACCGCCCGCCTCCTGGACTGCGGCGTCGACGACCTCGGCGGCGTCTCGCCCGTGACGGACGACTACATCAACCCCGACTACGCGTGGCCCGCCCTGCGAGAACTCGAGGACCTCGCGGACGACGCGGGTGTCCCCCTCCGGGAGCGACTCCCGGTGTACGAGCGGTATCTCGACGACGGGTGGGTCTCCGACCGCGTCCGCGACGCCATCGCCGCGGAGACCGACGCCGGCGCGCGATACCGCGCGTGCCTCTCGGACGAGCGCGTCCCGCAGGCGTGAGCGACGCGACGGGGTGCGGCGGGGAGACGGGGAGGCGGAGGAGAGTGTCATCGTCGCGTCCCCACTTCCTCTCCGGGCGGTCGTTCACGTCGCACACGACTTCTCACTCCGGCTGACGACGCACTGAGCCGTGTCGTCCGTCGTGACGGTCGCTCGGGGCGGCCGCGGCGGGTCCGTCAGCGGCCGTGAGAGCGAGTGTCACGACGTTGCCGCGCGGGTCGCGCTCGGCGAACGCCAACTCCCCGCCGGAGCGCCTGACGACCCAGTTGACAAGCCAGAGGCCGAGACCCGTGCTGTGGTAGAGGGAGTCTATCTGTCGGTCGCCGGTCAGGATTGCGACCTCGGTCGCGGAGATGGGAGGTGCG
>NZ_JBEPXO010000149.1:0-3025 GCF_041641895.1 Salinigranum sp.
AGACGGTACCTGACGCGGAGACGCTTGGGTCGCGCGGTTCAGAAGTCGTCGAGTCGCATCTGGTCCGGCGAGAGCCCCCCGGGTTCCTCGGCGCCGAGGAGGCGCGGGAGCGCCGTGTTCGCGAACGTCAGGCCGACGACCAGCGCGATGGGCGCGAAGAAGAGGCCGTAGAAGCCGAGCACGACCGGGCCGAGCGTGTACGCGAGCATGAGCAGGCCGACGTGGGTGTTCTTGCCGCTCAACAGCGGACGGAGCACCAGGTCCGGGATGGTGTCGACCACGACCACCGCGACCACGAGCAGTACGAGGACGTACACGAGGAGCGACGAGTCGCCGCTGCCGAGCAGCACCGGCATCGCGGTGATGGCGGTCAGCGGGAGGTAGACGACCTTCATGCCGACGACGGGAATCAGGCTCGCGGCTCCGGTCAGAACGCCGGCCAGCGCCGGGTACGGAACTTCCACCGTGGCGGGGGCGACGGCGTTGTACCCCGAAAAGGCGGCGATGGCGATGAGCGAGATGGCGAGGACGTTCAGTAGGTTCCCGAACAGCACCGCCTCCAGCTCCTCGTCGACCGCTTCGAGGTACTCGCGGATGATGGCGTCGTCGTCGAACCGCAGCAGCCACTCCCGGAGTCGGTAGCCGTCGAGGAGGAGGTAGTAGGTGACGATGACGGTGATGAAGAGGTTCAGGAAGAAGTTGGAGACGACGGACGTCAACAGGACCGCGTGCTGGCCGAGGAAGTCGAGAAGCGGTGAGAGCTGACCGGCCTGGTACGCCTCGTAGAGGCCCTGTACCGTCAGGTCGGGCATAGTCTCCATCCCTCCGAGCCAGTCGACGTGGGTGGCGGCGACGTCGAGCAGCGCGTACTGTTCGACGAACAGTCGGGCTTCGAGGACGAGCAGGACGACGGCGTAGCTCACGACGAGGAGGAGCGGGACGGCGAGCGCGGACATGACGACGACTGCACGGATGCGGGCCGGGAGCCGGAGCCGTCGGAGCGAGCCGTAGAAGCGCCGTGTCGAGTAGTAGAGGAACACCGAGACGGTCAGGGGGGCGACGAACTGGAGGGCGAGTGCGCCGAGGACCACGGCGACGAGGAGGCCGAACAGGGCGACGACGAGTCGTTTCTCGTCCATACCGACCCACAATCCGGTTCAGATGATAAAGCTGCGGACGCGAATACCGGAGCTGAGAAGCCCACCGACGGCGCGGTTTGAAGTACCGACTGCGTGAACGGCTACCGATGGTCGACGACGGCATGGACCGGGGGACGTGGCGGTGACGAACCACGACGCCGGGCGAGGGCGGATGCGTGCGTTCCGCGTCGCCTACGACGGCCGACCGTTCTACGGCTTCCAGCGCCAGCCGACGGTCCCGACTGTCGAGGACGCCCTGCTCGACGCGGTGCGGGCGCTCGGTCTCAGTCCCGAGGAGGGCCTCCCATCGGGGTACGCGGCCGCCGGCCGGACGGACAGGGGCGTGTCGGCGCTCGCACAGACCGTCGGCTTCCGCTGTCCCGCGTGGTGTTCGCCCGCGGCGTTGAACAGCGAACTCCCTGCCGACGTGCGAGCGTGGGCACGCGCGGACGCACCCCCGGACTTCCACGCGACACACGACGCCGCCGAGCGCGAGTACACCTACGACCTGTACGCGCCCGACGTCGACGACGGCCGCGTCGCCGCGGCGCTCGCCCGCCTCTGCGGCGAGCACGACTTCCACAACCTGACCACGGACGACGAGGGGACCGTCCGGGTGCTCACGGGCGCCGTCGCCCGCGACGGCGACTTCCTCACGTTCTCCCTCGCCGCGACGGGGTTCGTCCGCCAGCAGGTCCGGAGAGTCGTCTCGCTCGTCCACACCGTGGGTCGGGGAGCGCCGCTCGCGGCGGTCGAACGCGTCCTCGCGCCGGGGGCCGTACCGGGTGAGGAGGGAGTCCCGCCCGCGGCGGCCGAACCGCTCGTCCTCACGGGCGTCGCGTATCCGGGGCTCGACTTCACCGTCGACGAAGAGGCCGCCGAGCGCTCGCGGGTGCTGTTCGACGACCGGGCCGTCGACGGCCGCGTCCGGGCGCGAGTGGCCGGTCGAATCCGCGACGGGATGCGGTGAGTCGGCGACGAACCGGTCACTCCCACGCGTCGGGCCACAGCCCTGCCGCGCGCATCCCCGGTTCGAAGTCGGCGGCGCGGAACGCGTCCGCGAGGGCGTCCCGGTCGAGTCGTGGCGGGTCACGCGCGGCCAGTTCGTGGACGAGGAGTGCGGTCAGCATCGCGTGGTCGCGGAGGGTGCGTCGGTCGACCTTGTCGCGAGTGTCGGCGGCCGTGTGTGCCCACCCCCGGCCGCGTTCACCGCTGTCGGAGTGGAGTTGCAGCGCCGGCACACCCCGCCGGACGAACGGCCACTGGTCGCTGAACGGGTGGGGTTCGGTCTTCACCCGGACCGGGTGGCCGGCCTCCTCACCGACCCGTTCGGCGACAGCCGCCGTCTCGTCGGAGGTGTGCGTCATCGCGACGAGGTCACGGAACCGCCCCGCGCCGTCGACGTTGACGACGGCCGCGGGGTCGAGTCGGGAGGCGAGGTGTTCGGACCCGACGAGACCCGTCTCCTCGCAGCCGACGGCGGCGACGCGCACGCGCCGAGAGAGGTCCATCTCGGCGAGGATTCGACAGGTGGCGACGGCGACAGCGACACCACAGGCGTTGTCGAGGGCGCCCTCGCCGACGTCGTGGGCGTCGTAGTGTGCGAGCAGGAGCAGTTCCCCCGCCCCCGCGCCCTCACCCTCGGCCTCGTCGGGGCCGAGCGTCCCGACGACGTTCTGGCTCTCGCCGCGCTCGGTCGTCGCCTCGACGGAGAGCCGGGCCCGGTCGGGAGCGGCGTCCGTCAGCCACGACCCCGTCTCCTTCGAGACGCCGACGGCGGGAATCTCGGCCTCGCCGTCGAACCGGAGGCTCCCGGTCGGTGGCAGTTGGCCGGGGACGTGGTTGGCGAAGACGAAGCCCACCGCTCCCTCGTCGACCGCACAGCC
>NZ_JBEPXO010000150.1:0-2835 GCF_041641895.1 Salinigranum sp.
CGCGCTGGCGCTGCTGGGTCTACTCGTCCTCGTGCTCGGGCACGTCATCGTCCTCGCACTGGGCGTCACGTCTGCCGGCCTGCAGGCGGTGCGTCTCGAGTACGTGGAGTTCTTCGGGAAGTTCTACGAGGGCGGCGGCAAGGAGTACGAGCCGTTCGGGTACGAGCGCTCGTACACGACCGACGAGTAGTCGCACTCTCTCGGTACTCCGTTCTCCGACCTTATTTCGTGGAGAACCACCCAGACGTTTCCTCGGGGCGCGGAACCTCCCACACGTATCGTCGCTATCGCGGTTTTCTGACGAACACTCGATATCGAATCTCGTTACGAACGGCTGTCCGCGCGAGAACGCCGTCATCCGACGGTTTTGGGAAGCTTTAAGACTCACCTGGAACCACGTACGCCTGTTCGGAACAGAGCGAACGCGGTCAAACAAGCACCTAACAACACACCATGTTCGACATCGCAACTCAGCTGACAGACGTCGTATTGCAGAGTTCAGCGCCGGCAATCCCCGAGAACTCCGCGGCCGCCCTCGCGGTCGGTCTCGCCGCCTTCGGCGCAGGGTACGCAGAGCGCGGTATCGGGGCCGCGGCAGTCGGTGCGACCGCCGAGGACGACGACATGTTCGTCCGGGGCCTCATCCTGACGGTCCTGCCGGAGACGCTCGTCATTCTCGCGCTGGTCACGATCTTCCTGGTCGGGTAACCTCTCCCCCTCTTTTCCACCATGAGTCTGGAAACAGTCGTCGAGGACATTCGAGACGAGGCCCGCGCGCGTGCAGAGGAAATCCGCGAGGAAGCCGAGGCGGAGGCCGACGACATCGTCGCGGACGCCGAGAGCGACGCCGACGATATCATCGCGGAGCGGGAGCGCGCGGTCGAACGACAGATCGAACAGGAGCGTGAACAGGCGCTCTCCAGCGCGAAGCTCGAAGCGAAACAACAGCGGCTCGAAGCCCGTCGTGACGTGCTCCAGGACGTCCACGATGAGGTCGAGCAGGCCGTCGCCGACATCGACGGCGACGAACGCGAGGAACTGACCCGCGTCCTGCTCGACGCGGCCGCCGAGGAGTTCGACGACGACGACTCGGTCGCGGTCTACGGCGCACCGAAAGACGAGGCGCTCCTGACGGAGATTCTCGCGGACTACGACGGCTTCACGCTCGACGGCGAGCGTGACTGTCTCGGCGGCGTGGTCGTGGAGAGCGAGACGTCCCGTGTCCGCGTGAACAACACCTTCGACTCCATCCTGGAGAGCGTCTGGGAAGACGAACTGAAGGAGATAAGCAGCACACTCTTCGACCAATGAGCACAGCCGGGAGTTCAAATCCGGAGTACGTGAACGCTCGCGTCCGGTCGCGGCGAGCGTCGCTGTTCTCCGACGACGACTACCGGAAGCTCGTTCGGATGGGGCCGGCGGAGATCGCGCGGTTCATGGAGGAGTCTGAGTACGAACGCGAGATAAACGCACTCGGGAGTCGCCACTCGGGCGTCGACCTCATCGAGTACGCGCTGAACCGGAACCTCGCGAAGCAGTTCGACGACATCCTGCAGTGGGCCGACGGCCGACTGTACGACCTCGTCGCCCGCTACCTCCGGAAGTTCGACGCCTGGAACGTCAAGACGGTCATCCGGGGCGTCTACTCGGGGGCGAACCGCGACGACATCGACACGGACCTCATCCGCGCCGGCGAGTTCGACGAGAAACTGCTGACGCGACTGCTCGACGCCGGTGACATCGAGGCGGTCATCGAGGCGCTGGACCGGACGATGTTCGGTCCCGCACTGGAGGCGGCGTTCGACGACTACGAGGAGACCGGCGTCCTCGTGCCGCTGGAGAACGCGGTCGACCGGGCGTTCTACGAGAACCTGCTCGGTGGGCTGAACACCGAAAACGAGGCGCTCTCGCTGTACGTCGAGTTCCTCGAGGCGGAGATAGACTTCCGGAACGCCCGGAACGCGCTCCGACTCGCCCGGAGTGGTGCCGACATCGACCCCTCGGAGTACTACATCGAGGGCGGTCGGCTCTTCTCCGCGACGGACCTGGCGACGCTGGCGAACAACCCCGACGAACTCGTCAACCGCATCCGGGAGAGCCCCTACGGGGACGACCTCTCGGACGCACTCGACGAGTTAGAGGAGGCCGACAGCCTCATCGCGTTCGAACACGCACTCGACGCCGCGCTACTGGAGTACTCCGACAGCCTCGGCGGCGTGTTCCCGCTGTCGGTGACGCCGGTCGTCTCCTTCATCCTCGCCAAGGAGCGCGAGGTCGACAACATCCGGGCCATCGCCCGCGCCAAGGAGGCCGGGTTGGAGCCCGAGGAGATAGAACAGGAGCTGGTGATCCTATGAGTCAGGAGATCGCCGTCATCGGCAGTCCGGACTTCACCACGGGGTTCCGCCTCGCGGGCGTTCGGAAGTTCGAGAACGTCCCCGAAGAGGAGAAAGACGCACAGCTGGACGACGCCGTCACCCGAACGCTTTCGGACGAGGAGGTCGGTATCATCGTGATGTACGACGAGGACCTCGAGTACCTCTCCCGGTCGGTCCGGGAGTCGGTCGAGGGGAGCATCGAGCCGACGCTCGTGACCCTCGGCGAGAGCGGTGCGGGCGGCGGCGGACTCCGCGACCAGATAAAACGAGCCATCGGGATCGACCTGATGGACGACGAGTAAACAATGAGTCAGGCAACACAGAAGACCGTCCGAGAGGACGGCGTGATCGCAAGCGTGAGTGGGCCGGTCGTGAAAGCCCGAGACCTCGACGCCCGGATGAACGACGTCGTCTACGTCGGCGAGGAAGGGCTGATGGGCGAGGTCATCGAGATAGA
>NZ_JBEPXO010000151.1:0-2710 GCF_041641895.1 Salinigranum sp.
CTCGGCAGACGCGGCCGTTCCGACGGCGTCGGACTCACTACGGTCGACAGCGGCGTCGGACTCGTCCGCCTCGGCGTCGGTGTCGGTCGACGGCGTGTCCGCCTCGGCGTCGGTGTCGGTCAACGGCGTGTCCGCCTCGGCGTCGGTGTCGACCGCCTCGTCGGTCCCGGTCGTCCCCTCGGCCGTGGGTTCCACGTCGGCATCCGCATCGGCGTTCGCCTCAGCCTCGGCTTCGGCCTCTGCCTTCTCCTCGGCCGTCTCCTCGACGTCCTTGCGGAAGCTGTTGAGCTTCTCCTTCAGCCCGTCGAACATCTGCGGTTACTCGTCGTCGCCTTCGTCCTCGGCCTGCTGTTGCATCTGCTGCTGCTGCATCTGCTGCATCTGCTGCTGCTGCATCTGCTGTTGCATCTGCTGGGCCTGCTGTTCGAGTTCGGAACTCTCGTCTTCGAGGTCGTCGATGTCCTCGCGGACCTCGTCGATGCGGTCGTCGAGCGCCTCTTTCTTGTGCTGCAGCGCCTCCGCGGCGGCGTCCTGTTCTTGCTCCGCGGCGTAGTTGCCACCGAGTTCGACGATGATCTCGTCGATGTCCTGAATCTCAGCGCGGACGTACGCGCCGCCGCCGAGCGGGACCTGCACGGTCGAACCGGTCTCGAGCGTCTCGATTGCCTCGACGGCCTCGTCGATTTCGTCCTGCTCCTCCTGGTACTCGTCGATCTGCGCCTCGAGTTCGTCGATTTCGCCCTGAATCGCCTGCAGTTCCTGCGAGAGCTGCTGGAGCTGCTGGTTGCCGCCGCCACCCATCATGCGGCGGTCACCTCCCCGAGTTCGACCTGGGTGCGCTTGAGGTTGTGCTCGCTGCCCAGCTGCGACAGGACGTGTTCGCGAGCGACCGACTCGTTCGGTGCCTCGATACTCTTCGTGAACTCCTGGAGCCCGTGCCGGGTCCGGAAGCGGCCGCTCACCGTAAACTGGCTCATGTCTACGCCTGCGTGAAGGAGCGGGAAGAGTCTTCCTACTCGGAGTTGTCGGCGGCCACACGGCGGAGAGAGGACGCGACTCACGAGTCGAGGAACGAGCGTCAGTCGATGTAGCCGAGGGCGTCCTCGATACGGCCGAGTTCGGGGCCGGTGGTGTCCTCGCCGACGGCGTAGCCGGCCTCGTTCGCGACGAGACCGCTCCCGACGAGCGGCGCGCCGTAGTTCACCGTGCCGATGTCGGCGCGGACGTCGAGCAGTTCCTCGAGCGCCTCGAGTTCCGGCTCCCTCGACTTGGGGTGACAGAGCACGCCGCGGTTGTTCGCCACGGCGGCGGTCCCCACGGTCCGGACGTCCGCGAGGTCGCCGCGTTCGACTGGGACGTCGAGTGCCTCACGGACGACGGCGACGGCGTCGTCGGAGAGTTCTGGGTGGACGTACGCGCCGTAGTCGTTCGCGAGGACGACGTTGCCGGCGGCGTTGATGCGACCGGGCAGTTCGTACACCGGGAGGTCCGCGACGTCGGCGATGGCTTCACGCTCGCGCTCCGTCGACCGGCTCGTGACGAGGATGCCGTTCTCGTTACCGGTCGCGAGCGCGCCGACGGTGGCGGAGCCGCCGACGGTCGTCCCGAGGGTGGGAACGTCGAGTTCCTCACCGAGAGCGGCGACGAGGTCGGTGTCGGCGTCGGGGCGGACGAGCAGACAGTCGTCTGTCGCGCGTGCGAAGACACCGATGTACGACGAACCGGCGAAGGAGACGCGGAGCACGTGTTATCGCGCGGGCTCGGCCTCGACGATGGGCTCGCCGTCCTCGACGAAGCGGGCGGCGCGGACGCGAAGCTTGCTCGGCGGGTTCTGTCGGCCGCGAGCCCAGACGGTCTCGTTGAGCGACGGGTCCAGCCGGACGTCGCTCTCGTCGACGTTGAAGTGTTTCGCGAGGTGCTCGCGGACGAGCGTCATGGCTCGACCGGCCTGTTCGTGGTCCGGGACGGCCTTCACCTTGCGGAGCGGGACGGTGACGACACGCTCTTCGAAGTCACTGGAGCTCATCGGTTACTCGTCCGTGTCGCTGCGGCGCCAGTTGCGTCGCTTGGGGTTGCGCTGGACTTCCATGTCCATCTTCATCATGACCCACGCGGGGACCCGGCTGTTCTGCCGCTCGAGTTTGGCCAGCCGCTTCTTCTTGGCCTTCGATTTCTTACCCATAGTGACGGGTACTTCTTGAGCGTCGCATAAAATCTTGTTCTTTCGCGTCTCCAGCCGTCGAGAGACGCGTGGTCGCACGCGACGGAACACAGGACAGAGGACAGAGCGGCGGGTAACACAGGACCGGAGCCGGAGCCGGTCGGCCACGGTGCGCGTGTTTCGTATCGTCGCATACGGTGTACGGGGAGCGAGCGGTGAGACGAGCGAACCGACCCGGAGCGGGCCAGAGCGTCCGAGGCCGGCGTTCCCGACGGTGGCGCGGCGGCAGGGAGGCGGCGGTACCGGCGGACGGGCCGCGGTGTCAGCGCGAGCGGACCAGAGCGCACGGCCACCCACGCCGGGTCGCGGAGCGGCACGGCCGGGTCGAGGCGCAGACAGAGCCGCTGACCGAACCCATACCAGCGAAGTCGGAAGTCCGGGAGAGTGCGGAGTCGTGGCCGGCGGAGCGGCCCGAGCAGGCCAGCCGGGTCACTCCCGGGCGGGGTGGCCACCCGGAGCGTCTGCAAGAGAACGATTCGACCGCGAGCC
>NZ_JBEPXO010000152.1:0-2690 GCF_041641895.1 Salinigranum sp.
AGTGGGACCTCGACTCCATCTACGACTCGGACGAGGAGTGGGAGGCGGCGTTCGCGGAGGTCAAAGAGCGTCTCCCCGAACTGACGGAGTTCGAGGGGCAGGTCACCGAGGACGGCGAGACCCTGCTGGAGATTCTGCAACTCGAAGAGGAGGTGATGCGCGAGCTCTCGAAGGTCGTCTCCTACGCCAACCTCCGCTCCGCTGAGGACACGCGAAACCAGGAGTTCCAGGCGCTGTCGGCCAGAGCGCAGTCGCTCTCGACGGAGGCGCAGAGCGCCACCTCCTACGTCGAACCCGAACTCCAGGCGCTCTCCCGCGAGGACGTGCGAGCACTCGTCGAGGAGGAACCCGACCTGGAGGCGTACGAACACTACCTCGACGACGTGCTCCGGATGAAGCCCCACACCCGCTCGACCGAGGTGGAGGAGGTGCTGGCGGACCTCTCGGAGGTGACGGGTGCGGCTAGCGACGTCTACTCGATGCTCACCAACGCGGACATGGAGTTCCCGACGGTCGAGAACCCCGAGGGCGAGGCCGTCGAGATAACCCAGTCGAACTTCACGAAACTGCAGAAACACCCCGACCGCTACTTCCGACGGACGGTCCACGAGGAGTTCTACGACCGGTGGGCCGACGTGCGAAACGCCGTCGGCACCGCGCTGAAGAACAGCGTCACGAAGGACGTCACGATGGCCGACGTGCGGGGGTACGACACCGCCCGCGAGGCCGCGCTCGACGGTCCGAACGTTCCCGTCGAGGTGTACGACACGCTCCTCGACACCGTGCGCAGACACCTCCACCACCTCCACCACCACGCCGAACTGAAGCGTGACGCGCACGACCTCGACGACCTGCGGATGTGGGACCTCTACATCTCCCTGACGGGCGAGGAGTCGCCCACCGTCGAGTACGAACAGGCGGTCGAGTACATCACGGACGCCGTCGCGCCCCTGGGCGAGGAGTACCAGGAGCGGATGGCCGAGGGCCTCGACTCGCGGTGGGTCGACGTCTACGAGAACCGCGGGAAACGCTCGGGGGCGTTCTCGGCGGGGACGTACGACACCCAGCCGTTCATCCTGATGAACTACCAGGACGACGTCGAGTCGATGTTCACGCTCGCACACGAACTGGGCCACTCGATGCACTCGGAACTCGCGAACGAGAGCCAGCCCTGGCAGTACGCGAGCTACGAGATATTCACCGCAGAGGTCGCCTCGACGGTGAACGAGACGCTGCTCACGCATCACCTGCTGGACACCGTCGACGACGACGAGTTCCGGATGCACGTCCTCGACCAGTACCTCGAACGCTTCCGGTCGACGCTGTACCGCCAGACGATGTTCGCCGACTTCGAGCAACAGATCCACGAAGTCGTCGAGGCGGACGGTGCGCTCACGCCCGACCGACTGGACTCGATGTACGGCGAACTGAAGCAGGAGTTCTACGAACCCGCCGTCGCCGACGAGCGCATCGAACGGGAGTGGATGCGCATCCCGCACTTCTACTACAACTTCTACGTCTACCAGTACGCGACGGGCATCTCGGCGGCGGCGGCCATCGTCGAGCGCATCCTCGACGAGGGCGAACCCGCGGCCGCCGACTACCGTGCGGCGCTCCGTCTCGGCGGCCGGGAGTACCCGCTGGAGGTCCTCCGGACGGCCGGCGTCGACCTGACCGACTCCGAACCGATCGAGCGGGCGCTCGCGGTGTACGGCGACTATCTCGACGAGGCCGCGTCGCTGCTCTGAGCCGATTTCGGGCGCTGTGGGCGCTGAGACGGCGACACCCGAAACGTTCCCGCGACCCAAAGGCACATTTATGAGGGGTTCTTAGTGCGGGCAACTGATGTCACGGAGTCCGTCGTTACCCGAGCGTCCCCGCCTCGATCTGGACCCGGAGATGTCCGATGGCGAGCGACTCTCGGCGATCAAACAGCATTACAAGCGGATGCGCTCGGTCAACGAGGAGCTCGAAGCGCGCCTCGAGGAGGCCGACGAGCGCACCGAGTCCCTCCAGACGGAGGTCGACCAGCTCAAGCGTCGCAACGAGACGCTCAAGTCGTCGTCGCTGTACGTCGCGACGGTCGAAGAGGAGAACGACGACGGCGTCATCATCAAACAGCACGGCAACAACCAGGAGGTGCTGACCGAGGTATCGCCCCGACTGGAGGAGGAAGTCGCCGCCGGCGACCGCGTCGCCATCAACGACTCGTTCGCCATCCAGACGCTCCTGTCGGACGAAACCGACGCCCGCGCGCAGGCGATGGAGGTCGAGGCGTCGCCCGACGTCACGTACGACGACATCGGCGGCATCGACGAACAGGTGCGTGAGGTGCGCGAGGCCGTCGAGGACCCCCTCGAACGCCCGGACATGTTCCGCGAGGTGGGCATCGACCCACCCTCCGGGGTGCTGCTGTACGGGCCGCCAGGGACGGGGAAGACGATGCTCGCGAAGGCCGTCGCCAACCACACCGACGCGACGTTCATCAAGATGGCCGGCTCCGAACTCGTTCGTAAGTTCATCGGCGAGGGGTCCCGCCTGGTGCGTGACCTCTTCGAACTCGCCAAGGAGCGCGAACCCGCCGTCATCTTCATCGACGAAATCGACGCCGTCGCCTCGAAGCGGACCGACTCGAAGACCTCCGGGGACGCCGAGGTCCAGCGGACGATGATGCAGCTGTTGAACGAGAT
>NZ_JBEPXO010000153.1:0-2572 GCF_041641895.1 Salinigranum sp.
GACGCCTGCCGTGGAGTCGGCCCAGCCCTCGATGTCGCTCATGCTTCCGCTGTCGGTCGCGACGACCTCCAGTACCTCGCCCGCGGCGAGGTCGTCCATCGCCTGCTTCGTCTTGATGACCGGCATTGGGCAGTTCTGTCCTTTCACGTCGAGTGTCTCGGTCACGTCGATGTTCGAGCTCATCTGTGTTTCCTCACCCTCCCGTACCGGCGGCTGACGCAAAAGTCTATCGGTTATTGTGCCCAATATAAGCACAACCAATCTGGTGGATGGGGAGCAGACGAACGTCAGTAGACGAGAACAAAACGGCTTCAAAAGGGTCAAAACGGGTCTTCTGACCGTCATGGGGGCTCGGGACTCCGAACACGCGTCGCGTGACATCCGAATCCTTATTGCACTGTATGTGCAAGACATAATCGAATGATGGATACCGTATCGACGCGCACCAGCAGGCGACGCGCACCGAGCGAGGTGGCGTGGTGATGGTCGACTTCGCGCTCCCGTTCGCGGCCGAACTGTTTCCCCGCGGCGTGACGCAGTACGCGGTTGGTGGCGTCATGGTCGCCGCCGGCATCGCCGTCATCTACCTGGGGACTGCCATCATCCCCGGGAACAGTACGTTCCTCGAGACGACGCTCTCGTACGTCTCCGACCTCTCCCGACTGAACCAGCCGAAGTACCTCGCCTCGCGTGACTGGCGGGTGGTCTTCGCGCTGAGCATCGTCGCGGGAGCGGCCGTCTGGGGACTCCTGCTCGACCCGGGTGTCTTCACCACCGAAGTTCAGCCCTGGCGGCTGTTCGGCGGCGGCGTCCTCGTGGGAGTCGGGACGCGAATCGGGAAGGGTTGTACCGCCGGGCACGGCGTCTGTGGCCTCGGCTCCGCCTCGCGGACGTCGCTCGTGAACGTCGTCCTCTTCGTCGGCGTCGCCATCGTCACCGCGGCCGTCGTCGCCGCCCTGGGGGTGACGCCGTGAGCCGAGACAGACACCCCCTGTTCATGCCGCTCGTCGTCCTCGGCGGCCTGATCCAGGGTTTCGGCCTCGCGTACAGCGGGATGGCCCGGCCGGAGGTCGTCCTCGACTTCCTCCAGTTCGACGACCTCGGACTGGTCCTCGTCATGGGCGGCGCGGCCGTCGTCTCCGGCGTCACGTTCTTCGTCGCCACCCGCTTCCTCGACCGTGCGCCGCTGACCGGCGACACGTACGGCCGGCGTGTGAAGTCGATGGACCGCAACGTCGCCGTCGGCGGCGTGGTCTTCGGCGTCGGCTGGGGGGTCTCGGGCATCTGTCCTGGCGCCGCCTACGCCAGCGTCGGCATCGGCAACCTCCCCATCCTCTGGGCCATCGCCGGCATGTTCGTCGGCGCGTACGCCCAGGCGTACTGGCGCTCCCGCAGCGAGACCGTCTCGAGCGAGGCGGTCACCGCAGACGACTGACCCTGCACGGACTTCCTCGCCGCGGGTTTCGATATCTTGTTTGTATTGCACACTATCAAAACTCTTTTCGACCGGCCACCGGTACTAGTCAGTGTGAGTGCTGACACCGACTCGGACGAGCGTCACTCGTCGGCCGCTGAACCGGAGGAGCGCCGCTCGTCGACTCCCGACACGGAGGAGCGCCACCCGTCGGCCGCTGACCCGGACACAAAACAGCTGTCGACCCCCGACACGGACGACGCCCCGAACCCGTGGGTCGGCACGGGGCTGCTCGACGCTGACATGGGGCCGAGTTCGGCGCTCGCGCACCTGTATCGGGGGGAGATTCACCGGATGAAGCTGTGGCGCGAGCGACTCGACCGCACGACTAACTGGGCCGTGCTGTTGCTGGCGGCGCTTCTGACCTGGGCCTTCTCGAACGAGACGAACCCACACTACGTCCTCCTCGTCGGCAACCTCGCCGTCGGCCTCTTCTTGAGCATCGAGGCCCGGCGGTACCGCGCGTACGACTCCTGGCGGAGTCGCGTCCGCTCGCTCCAGCAGAACGTCTGGGCTCCCGGCCTCGACCCGACTCGTGGTCTCGAGGACGAGCGCTGGCGCGAACGACTCGCCGAGGACTTCGCCCACCCCACGCTCAAGATTACGACCGAGGAGGCGGTGGCCCACCGGCTTCGACGGGTGTACCTCCCGCTGTTCGCGCTCCTGAACGGGGCGTGGGTCCTTCGCATCACGGCGTTCACGGACGTCGCCTGGCCCACGAGCGCCAGTGTCGGGGGGATTTCGGGCGTCGTCGTCACGACGCTCGTCGCCGCCCTCATGTTCGTCGCCGTCGTCGTCAGCCTTCGGCCCCGGACGTGGCACGCGAGCGACGAAATCAGGAAGGAGGCCCTCCGTCGGGACCGTGAGTCGGACCGACACTGAGGTCGGGTCGACCGGAATCCGCACGGCAGTACGGTTCGCATCGTCCACGAGTGTGAGCGAACATGAAGCTGGGTTCTCGCTGCCGTCGGTCTCTATCTGGCGCTCTCGACAGATTTAGTAGCCGATTTCGGGCTCGCCCTCCGTCCGTCCGTTCCCCTCTCTACCCGTTCCCCTCTCAGCTGTCTGTTACAGTCGTTCGAATATTGCACAACACTT